>JBEVXV010000896.1:0-7876 GCA_040505915.1 Sedimenticola sp.
AGAAATCTAACGGTGAATTACACCACTGTGCAGCAGTAGTTTACACCACTCTCGTGTTTACCATATATGGAGAAATTACGTCAGCAACGTCGCAATGACGTCAGCAACGTCGCAATGACGTATTTCCTACGACCAATCAAATCACGTTCTCAGACACACACTCTGGATCGCGAGATAGTTGCCGTCACTACGGCCCGCCTCTAGAAATTCATTCGCATATCTCCTGGCCATATTTAGTTTAAACAATATTTTATTCACATTTGGATAATATATACATGCAATCATTGTGTACAATATATATATATAAAACAAAAAGTGAAAAGGATTCAGAAGTAAGCTCTACGAGCTTTTTATCTCTGTCTCCTTAGATCGAAAGTGTAGGTTGATTTTATGTCGTGACAATCATTTTGCTAATTTTCGGTATAAATTTACATGTGAACATTATAATAAGGTAAACTTTACAATATTTGCAAGGTGGAACAAGTCGAAGTGGGAGAGAGAGAGGGGGGAGAGAAAGAGATAGGTGAGACCGAGAGAGAGAGAGACACACAGAGAGAGAGGGAGATCGGTGGGAGAGAGATGTAACACATATGGGATTCCGCCCGTTCAGCACAGCTGCCGAGATAGCCCTCTTCCAGCAATGTATTGCCTGTATATATTCGGCGATGATGATGAGGACGGACAGGAAGCCTCAGTATTGACGGAAACGTTTAGTACGAGTTACATAGTCCTGTACTACCCTGAATATAATTGTGTTTGTTTCATCAGAAGCAGAGGAGTTACCGTGCAGCAGGATGTGAATATCATCTATAGGAATATCTAACTGCGTTAGAGAGTCACTTAGCTGGCGTCGTGGTCCAGCGTACAAGGGACAGTGTACAAAGAAGTGGTGAGTACTCTCAACGGCCCCACATGTGCATAATGGATTGTCTACTATGTTCTTTGTAAAAAGGTGCTGATTTAGGTTGCTACAATTGGTGCGAATGCGAGTGTGGAGGATTTGTGCATCCCGTTTACCAGAGTAATAGTAGCTCGGTATTGGTGTAATGTTTGAGTTTAGTTGGTTCTTGAATATGTTTAGTGATGCCGAGTTGCGAAGATCTGGTGTGAGGTTGTTCCATTCATGAATGGTAGAAGGCAGAAATGAGTTCTGATACAACTGAGTCTTACAAGCTACTGTGCGTGTGTTCCGTGCATTTCTAAGGTTGTATTCAACATTATCGCCGACATTTGCAGGAAGGAGAGATGTCAAGAAAGAAGGTACCAAGCCATTGTGCATCTTATACATCAAGAGAAGTTTGTGTTTTCTGCGTCTTGATTCCAATGTTTCCCAGCCAGTCTCACGATAGAGTGCATCAAATGACACAAGTTTGGTTGTCCCTGTTACAATGCGTGCCGCTTCAAGTTGAACCTTTTCTAGATCTTGTACCTGGTACCTCGTACAGTTGTCCCACACCACATCTGCGTATTCCAACACGGGCCTAATGAACGAAATGTACATGGTTTCTAGAGTTTTCCTGTTAAGTTGAAACTTCAGCTTCCTCAAAATGTGTGTGCGTGTCCATGCTTTAGATAGTGTGTTTTCAAAATGAGAGTGCCATGTTCCGTTGTTTGAAAGAGTAAGACCAAGGTGTTTATGGTGATCTACTTCTTGGATGGTAGTGTTGTTCATGATCAAAGCGGGGTGGATCGGTTTGTTTGTTTTGCGAGAGATCAGAAGAGATTCAGTTTTAGTAGGGTTGAAACTTACCAGCCATTTACCAGCCCATTCGTGTATCGTTTCAAGGTCAGAATTGAGTGCGAGTGCTGCATTGTCAGGAGTATCCACAACAATATAGAGAGATGTATCATCAGCAAACAGTTTAATAGTAGAGTTGATGCCAAGAACAATGTCATTTATGTAAACTAAGAATAGAAGAGGTCCTAGAATTGAGCCCTGTGGAACTCCAGCGTAGACAGGAGAGAAATCCGAAGAGAAACCAGGTAATACTACGCATTGTCTTCTGTTCTGGAGATAGTTCGAGATCCAGCTGAGAAGGGACCCTGTAATGCCTGCCGATCTTAGTTTTAATACAAGACCTCTATGCCACACTCGATCAAATGCCTTGGAGATATCACAGAAAACAGCACGGACCTCTTTACCATCATCAAGAGCCTTACAGAATGTGTTGTAGACATCAACCAGTTGGTTAACAGTAGAATCCTTGGGTACAAAGCCAGACTGGAGAGCAGTGATTATGTTATTAGTGTTGAAGAAGTTGAAAATATGCTTGTGTATGATTTTTTCCATGACCTTTTCGATTGTACATAGAAGAGATATAGGCCTATAGTTGGATACATCAGATGGGTCACCCTGTTTCAGAACTGCGCAGACAAACGCCTCTTTCCACTTACTGGGAACTTGTGCTAGTTGTAGAGACTGATTGAAGAGGTTGCAGAGAGGTTTTGATAGTTCAGAAGATAGTTCTTTGAGTACTCTGTTATTGATATAATCAGGACCAGCAGCCTTCCCCAGTTTTAGTGTTTCGAGTGTAGACTGAACTTCAAGTGGAGTAATTATTATGGAGTTTAGTGTAGGTCGATTGGGGTCGATGTCAATGTTTGGAAGTGTTTTGTTATCATCATCTATACGTGTCTGTGAAGTGAAGAAAGTGTTCAAAAGGTTTGCTTTGGCATTGCCGTCAGTGTGGACTTGATCGTTGTGTTTTAAGGGCGGTATAGAAGAAGAGGCATCAGACTTGATGAATGATTTTAATGAGGACCACCAATTAGAGCTACTATGTGTGCAGGAATTTAGTTCAGCAGATAGATTATCCTTGTGGTTTTTCTTAGCATTACGAACAAGGGTAGTTGTAGCATTTCGTAGATGTTTGTATGTTGTCCAGTGTTGCGGAGTGTTGCTAGCTTTGGCCTTGTCGTAAGCCCGTTTCCGTTTTCTCATGGATTTGCGTATTTCACTGTGAAGCCAGGGAGGATCAGAGGGTCGAACTGTGATTACCTTGTTTGGAATGGTTAGTTGTGCAAAGTCTGATATTTTGGAAGTGATGTTACTTGTATATGTATCAATGTCAGCATGAGTGACTGTTTCCCAGTTGAAGTGTCGAGCCATCTGCCTTAGCGTATCATAATCACCTTGTTCATATATCCATATTTTGCGTGTGTATGTAGGTGCACGTGGCTTGACATCATTCAAGAGGAGGAAGACTGGACAGTGAAATCTAACATTTTGATCGAGAAATGGTTCGCCAACACCGCTTAATGCAACTTGAACGTCAGAAGAGGTTAGAAAGATGTCGATGAGTGAAGAGCTGTGTTCAGTGAAATGTGTTGGATCCATAATCGCCTGGGTGAGATTGTATTGCTGTGCTATGCTGTTTATCTTACTAGCTGATGGTTGTTTGAGCATGTCGAGGTTCAGGTCGCCAGTTATTACAATGTCCGAAACGCCAGTGTCAACTGCTAGACCAATAGAGTTTTCAATGGAAGACAAAGTGACAGCCGGTGAGTTCGGTGGTCGATAGAAAGTGCCAAGCAATAACCTTTTGCCATGAATACGAAGTTCTATCCATATGCATTCGATGCCAGGAACTTCTAGGTCTCCTCGTCTGACAGCATGAAGTTGCTCGTTGACATATAGTAATATGCCTCCATGAGGGTCTGCCGCCCTGTCCTGACGAAACGGAACAGAATATCGGGTAAATAGAAGATCATCAGAAGAAATTTCAGCTGAAAGCCAGGTTTCCGTGAAGCAAAGTATGTCAAAGTCCGAGAGTTCCGCATACAGAATATCTTTCTTGTGTAGAAAGCTTTGAACGTTGTAGTGTACAATTGAGAGTTTGTGCTTAATCATATCAGTAACATGTGTGCTTGGGTTTGTAGACATAGTGAGGTCAGGTCCCGGGTGCTGATGTACGTCGCCAGCGCGCAGAATAAGAATAGCCATCCATGTACCGAGTTCAAATAGAGTAAACCACTTTACCCCCTTCATCCGAAACTGAATGCTGGCAAAGAGGCCTATCCTAGTCCTGTATGTACATATATCAATAGCCATTAGGTGATACCAAAGTCATCAGGCACTATACAGGACATGCAGCGAACGCTAAACGGGCGGGAATCCTCACTGTGAAGAATCAAGAGAGAACAGCAGAGTGTTGTAGAAACGAGATTTAGAAGCAGAAAATATAGTAAAACGGATAGCAGAAGTATACAAGAGTACATGATGGGGGTAATAAAAGGTGGAGAAAAACATGAGGATTTTACAGGAGTTAATGCTGAAGTTATAGGGGTGGGGGGTATATACATGGAATACAACATGTTTAACCAGAAGGTTAACCCTTTCAACACCACATACCTCTATAAAGAGAACGTTTGCAAATAGTGCATATCCAGATGAGTCGGCTCGTAACGAGCCATCTCATCAGGATCTCCACTGTTTGCCAATAGTCTTCAAATTTGAAAAGCATACCCTTTCCGAAGAATGGAATAGCCTGAAAATTTAAATGGACCAATGAAATAGCGTGAAACACCGGCATGGAACAGCAAATTAAGTTACTTGGCGTTGAAAGGGTTAAGTATATGTGTACAGTATCAATATCGAGACTGTGCCTTTACAAATGTACAAGTTTTGGCTGATCACATCCGAATTTCGCAGGACTATTATCAAATTTACAATATGTTAAGGGGAGATTATGTACATGGTACATGTGCTAATATCTAAACGTGCGTTACATCGTAACAAAACCATATTTACATGATATAGCTGACGTCGGACAATATGCTTCCCGGGTATGACCGGTACATGTTCAAATGCGGTCAGCGAGAGAAATTAAACAGCATGTAATGTACTGATTATGAAATGCCTGGTTGGTTCAGTTTAACAAGCATACAGTCAAGCACTCTCGTCAGTGCATGTATAGATACTAACGCAACGGATGTCTGGTACAAGTCAATGAATGTACTATAGTCTGACAAATGGCATATGTGAGCTGCTCAGGTACTGATCAGACTGCGATGATCAACATGCATGCCGCCAGCATTAGTAATACGGCTACCCCACGTGAATAGCGAACCGTGCAGGCGTGTATGCGGGTTTTCGGGCTGATCTGAGGCTACGCTGGTCGCCATGCCTAAGACATGCATTATGTCATGTCATGTTATGCATACACGTACATGTCCTGCACAAATCATGCCTACAGCGATATAGTTGTACTGCCTCAATGGTGACTAAAGAGTAAAGTGGTCGGATTATGATCTTTGTGGTGATCAGACGGACTTTGGCGATATACATTCATATACCTTGAATAGTGTATCCAGCTGTAAAGCTTCTTAAATCACTCACCCATTCGCATTCATATGAAACTCAATTGTGGACAAAACGGGCTATTGGACATTTGCAGCAAGTGTAGATCATGTCATATTATACCACACGTCCGTATGTAGTACTTCATAATACATGTATCACCACGGCGTCACGGAGTAAATCGACCAATGTAGACCCTGATCAGCCCGACTACGCGCGGTCTACACTGACCGTGGCCCGCGCTATAGCACATTTGTCGGATCTTGTCTGCCATATTGGGTTTATGCTGACTGCGGCGGAAAACAGGTCTAGTAGTACATATATCATGTCTATGTACGGTTTCATGTTAGTATATCCATCCTTGTGAGGATGTTGGGGGTGGGGGACTTGTAGGGTCATACATACAATGGACGTTGTATCGCACATTTGTAGCTGTTGTCTGGAGACCATTTCTCGTGCAATGAACAATTTAGATCATTATCGTATTTTCATCCGTGCATGGTGTGGGTGGGGTGGAAGGGGGTGGTACATGCATATGCAGTCGTAGGGTCATGCAGATACATATAATACATGCGTATAGAGCAGAGATTTAACTACCGAGACACAAATGAGCGAAAATACACACTATTGCTTTGGTAATCGCTTCAGTCCAAAGCAGTTCCGCTACACAATGTACATATTGTCCGGCTAGACCTGTTTACGGCTAGACCTGTTTACGGCGTCGCCTGTGGCTTAAGTGGTTCGAGGTCAGAGATGGACCGAATCTGCAGCCTTTCATCGTGTTTGTCTTTTACAAATAGTTTACCATCGTGTGAGTAGGCACTTGTCACTGGGCTGTCTTTGTCTTTTTTTAGGAGCCTACAATGGTATAGTAACTCGCTTCTACGTCGCGTAAGGCTTTCATTCAGGTAGACGGATATCTTGTGTTCACGTAAGTATTTCCGCCCTTTCAGGAATGTTGTCCTGGCTCTGTAAGTCTTAAACTTAACTATTATGTCCACCGGCTTCGAGTCACCGTCTTTGCGTCTACCGTTGCGGTGCGCATGGTCGATATCCGCAGGAGAAATGTTGTTGACGTCCGCTTTCTTGGCGACGTCCATGATTATGTCGTCGATGTCTTCTCCCTCGGATTCCTTGACGTTGGATATCAGCACACATGTTCTGCGAGAATATTGTTCAAGTTCATCTTGAGAGTTTTGTACATTCCCTATTGTTTTCAGAAGTTCCTGGTTTTCCGCCTCAAGTTTGCTTATCCTAGACGTTAACTCGACTGTTTTTCCGTCAACTGCGGCTTGCACAATATCATTTATGTCTTTGAGCATGACGGATCTTAATCTGGTTGCTATGCGATCAACGTCGATTTCGGTAAGGGACCCATAGCTACTACCAAGAGACGGCTCGTGTCCGTTGCAGGTTCCCGGTCCGGGAGTCGTCTTACTTCCGGATGCCGTCTGGAGCAGGCTCTGGCTGAGCGTATCGTCAGACATGTCTGATAACACAGACACATCAGCCATAGAGTCAGCCGTATAGTTGAGCGCAGTAGTTTTGTTGGGAGTTTTGTTGGGGGACGCTATGCAACTAAGATCCTCACTATCACTCAGCTGGAAATCTTCGGCGTCAGCCCAGATTTCGGATCCGGAAACTGATTCAGTCTCAGAGTGTTTTGGTTTCTTTTCAGATTTGTCAGGAGCAGGAGCAGGTGAGCTCTTTTTACGTTTCTGTTGCTTGGATTTTGTTTTGGAATTGCCACTATCGTCACACTGTAGGTAGATTGGAAACGGAGACTTTGTGTTACTGTGTCTCTTCTTTGATCTGCCCATTGTACACATTACTCATGCTAATGCATGTCATTGGCATGTTCAATTTATGGTGAGTACAATTTTCGAAGGTTTACGGTAATTTATTTGACCATAGTTCACCAGAAAATCCCGATTTCCCGATTTATAACATTCTAAAGTCAGCTGGCTACAGAGGATAGCGGCGAGAGAAAGTTAATATAGTAATAATAACCTCGGCATCGTTGATCCTCCCGTAAAAATCCTCAACAAACATATAAATCACATTTTGATGACACCGGATTTTGTTTACATTTTACAGATTGTCACCTAGACCATTATACATTGATGATACCTTGGAGCATTTTCAGAATGGGAAGCAGAATTGTTCTGTAGCATATTTCACAAACATTCCAAACATTACAGGGAGCAATAATTAGTTCAGAAATATCACCTTTTGCCAATTAATTTGTCGTCATCATTTTCTTTTCAGCATTTTTTTCAACAAGATATATGTTGGCAGCACATTGGAGTCGTTTCCTCAGGAGACGATTCCAATGTGCTGCCAATATATATCCATACAGAAATAAGGAAAATATGGAAAACAATACACAGGGCTAATTTATTTGTATGGTTAAATGAATAAACTACATGTATTTTGTTTAATGTCAAAGTAATGATTTTGAGTCGAATTAATAGTAGAATAAACTTTATACTGGTGACGAATGGACACTTCAAAATATTATTGACTGAATATAAAAAATTATTTTTCGAAAGAAAATGATATCTCCCTGTAAGTCGA
>JBEVXV010000897.1:0-5679 GCA_040505915.1 Sedimenticola sp.
AAGGCTGCCAGCGAGGGGATTAGCTTCGTTTAACGATGCCACTTCTTGTTCTTTTAACCCCTAGATTTTGTTAACCTTTGACAACAATGTGTGTCCAGGGACCCATCCCTTGTATACTGTCAAGGCTACCGCAGGTGCGACACCGCTTTCGTGGCAGAATTCTTGTTATAATATGGGCCCGAGATTATACAACTTTACAAAAAACTCAGACTCAAAGTGTCGATTGGTTGCTACTGAGCGTATGCTCAGTATGCCCAGGATCAACCAATAAGCTTGCTTGAGTCTGAGTCTGATAAAACAGTATTATAACCTCGATCCATGTACAGTTCTAACCAGTCAAGCAAAATTTGGTACATGTTGTCTCTGGAACATACTGTACCTGATGACTTATAACATTTATGTCTATTACATGCTGCGTTAGAGTTGTCGCCCGTCTGTCTGATATAACTGCGCAGTGGATTTGCCCGAAAACGTCCTTAAGGAGTCGGTTATCATAGGCATACATACAAAGTACTTTTATAACTTCAATAAAGAAGTTGGCATTCCGCACAGACCTTGTTTCATGTGTAACAATATGTGAGCTGAAGTTGTAATTTGGCAATGGCAGCCATTCACTACTGGAAATGGAAAAAACGTTCAACATAAATTCCACATTTACTGAGGTTTATGCAATAAATAGAATCTAACATTCGTGATGGTTTAATATGATATTTATTAAACTCATTGACTGAGTTCACGAGAAACTCGGCATAGCCTCGTTTCTTATGAACTCAATCAATTTGTTTAATAAATATCATATTAACCCTTTAAACGCTACAGACCTCTATAGAGACAATGTTTGAAAACAGTGCAGATCCAGATGAGCCGGCTCGTAACGAGCCGTCTCATCAGGATCTCCACTGTTTGTTAATAGTTTTCAAATTTGAAAAGATTAATTACCCTTTCTGAAGAATGGTATAGCCTGAAAATTTGAATGGACAAATGAAATAGCATGAAACAGTGGCATGGAACAGCCCATTAAGTTACTTGGTGTTGAAAGGGTTAAACCATCACTCATGTAAGATCCTCTATATCTCCCATATATAAAATAATTAATACACAAATTATTACTGAACCAAGTGGAATTTAATGCCTTATTAATGGTTGATAACAGGATTTTAACTTGAAACCTTGAACAAAATATAAGTCAAATTTTATTACCTCACACTAGAGGACGGCTTGAATAAAGATGTTTGACACATTGGTTTCGTTTGATTTTGGCTTCTTTTGCATATTTTTGTATTGGTGGGACTAATTTCTATCCTGTTTCCGTTCAACAAGATAGCTTTCCCGCCAAAACTGCTATTGTCAATTTTAACATTCAGACTCGTACATTTGATTTCTAAGTGTTCAAATATACAAAACAATATTGTAAAGTTGTCTACATTGTACTAATACTTTAGTTTGCAGGATACTTTTTATGCCCCCGCTACCGAATGGTACGGGGGCATATAGCGTTACACATGTCCGTCCGTACGTCCCGATTTGATTCAGTAGTTGCGATCAAGTTTCTCCAATCTGCTATAACTTCTGTTTCCATTTATGGAATATATTCATGTTTGGCTCATGTCTTATCATCATCCTGCTTCATTCTGCACAATATGCTCCACCCCCGCTCAACCCCAAGGTCAAGGTCATTCACTTATATCTTTGATTCAGTAGTTGCGACCAAGTTTCTCCTGTGTGTTGTAACTTCTGTTTCCCCTCATGGAATCTTTTCATATTTGGCTCATGTCTTCTTATCATCATCCTACTTCATCCTGTACAAGATAATCCACCCCGCCCAACCCCAAGGTCAAGGTCGTTCACTTATATCTTCGATTCAGTAGTTGCGACCAAGTTTTTCCTGTCGGCTCTAACTTATGTTTCCCTTCATGGAATCTTTTCATATTTGGCTCATGTCTTCTCGTCATAATCCTGCTTCATCCTGTACAAGATGCTCCACCCGCCCAATCCTAAGGTCAAGGTTGTTTACTTATATCTTTGATTCAGTAGTTGCGACCAAGTTTCTCCAGTCTGCTGTAACTTCTGTTTCCCTCCATGGAATCTTTTCATATTTGGCTCATGTCTTTATATCATCATCCTACTTCATTCTGCACATGATGCTCCACCCCCGCCCAACCCCAAGGTCAAGGTCGTTCACTTATATCTTTGATTCAGTAGTTGCGACCAAGTTTCTCAGTCTGTTTCTCTTCATGGAATCTTTTACCAGAAACTGTTAATAATTGCTATGTTAGAAGGTATTTCAAAATGAACGAAAATGACCGAAATTGCACATTTATTTCTAAAAATAATTCTTACCGGAAGATTTTCCTACAAGAGAAAATTCCAAAAGCCAAACTCACCTGAGTCTCTCTGCCATCTCCATTTTGGGACCAGTTATCATTTTATCTACTGCACATGCTCACAAGTCACAATCTAATAAGTTAATAACACGATCGGCAGCCAAGGGTAGTTTTACAGTATAACCAAAATTGTGTTATAAAGAATTCTGTTATAGAGAGGCTGTATATAAGATTTATTAACTCTCTGCACGCTAGCGGTGAAAATAACCCGCAAATATGTCATGGAATTTCATTAGAATTGCATCGTAACGATGCAATTCTAATGAAATTCCATGACATATTTTCATAGTTTTCAGAGAGCAATAAGGAAACAATATTACTGTATTTTCGTCTGTTGATATATTTGAACTATTTATAGCCATTATTTTTCCAGGCATGCAAATAGTTAGTATTTTATGCCTTACAGATTCTGGGGTTCGATATTTTGCTGCTACATAATCTACGACCAATGTTGCTGGAGATTAACGGCAGCCCGAGTCTACGAATCGACGGCGAGGTTGAGGTCGCGCCAGGGGTGATGGATTATGTCGCCAGTCCCAAAGACGAGGCGGTGAAAATCCCATTGATACGTGACACTCTTCTATTGGTCGCTCCGAAAAATAAAATTAAATATATACAAAGGTGAGCTATGGCCAGTAAAACATGCGCATACATGTATATATAAATAGTTTGTTACACAATGATGGTTGCTTTTGATGGCATTGTGTCCCCCTCTTTGGCCCTATCACAAAACTTAACCCTTTCAACCCTAGCAGCCGCTTTATAGGCCAGGGTTTGCAAACAGTGTAGATCCAGATGAGCCGGCTCATACGAGCCGTCTCATCAGGATCTGCACTATTTGCGAGTATTCTTCCATATTAAAGAAAGCAAAATCATCCCCTCTTGGAATGGACTGGTCTGAATTTGATTTTATGGTAAATAGATTGGTCTGAATGTATCTGAGATTACATGTCAGATATATATCTGAGATTCCATGTCAGATATATAGGGTTGAAAGGGTTAAGGAGACGAGCCAAAATGAAATGTGCTGTTCCCAAAATTTCCCAAGGTCATTTGAGGTCAATGGTAATTAGGCATGATATTGACGTTCAATGGAACATTAGTGAATGCAAGATGGTCTCTTCTTGTGATGAGTATCAATCTAGGTCTACACTGTGCAATGATCATGGCATTATGGTCAAAGGGACTAAATGGGTTAGTTTGTAGCTGACGGAAATAAACAGTATGTACATCCGCATTGTTGTCTCAAAATCCTTCTGGCCTTCATGGTGAGGTTCACATTGGAGCTGATCTCTGGAAATTATTAATTTGAACGTGAAGTGATATTTGACATTGTTGTTTATAACTGCAGCCTAATTTCTATATGCCTACAATTTTTGTACGTACCCGGGTATTTAAGAGTTAATTTTCCGTGAATAGCATATGATAATTAGTTTACACTTATATTCTGTTATACATGCTTGTGTTTAAGTAATTGTTGTGTTTATATTTCGGTTTGCTGACCCGGAAGCTAACCGGCAGTATGGCTGTTACGTGCTTCATACAAACACGCAAATAAAGGAGATAAAAACATTCTTATTTATTCTTCAGTTGATAGCCTAATTCTCCCAGTAAATCTAGTAATAGCCTATATTGTTGTAAAGCAAAACAATCGCCGTTTTTTCTGGATAATATCATTTAACGTGCCTGTTTATGTTTACCGACATTGTGTTGCCGTGTCTATAAAATAGAACAGCCATTGTGTTGCTGACGACATAATTGTAATCCGCCGCTATTATCTGTGCACCTGTCACATGCGTTAATAAACATCGCTTATTAGACCTGTGTTGTCAGGGATCGATGTTGTTAAACTGTTTATCAAACTCAGACTCAGACTCAAGCAAGCTGTATCAAACTGGTATTGGGTAATAAATGTCGGGTAATAAAACTGCCAACATCCAAAAAGGAAATACCTTCATCAGGATTATAACTGATTGGTCAAGAGGCTGATTTCCAGTGCTTACTTACCGACCGCATTGTTTATCGATTTTACACCCCCAGGTATGCAACTGCTGTGTTATCTGGTATTAACTAACACACAGCCGTATCGTCTTTCCACCCGTGATTAACTCAGCAGGATACGTTATTTACGCCATTAACAGTGAGCTAATACTGGCTGTATTTTATCGCACATAGCGGGACATGTCAATCACAAGTGGCATGTGATCGACTGGTTATATGTCCATCGTGTTTAACAGACTTCACACACTGCTAAACAGCTGCCTAAAATAAGAATACCAGCCGACAGTTACGCAACAAAAACGTGACTGTCAATTTGATTGAAAACAGGACTAATTCGAATATGTTATAATTTCCAGGGTCAATACGCTGGTAAAAAATATGCATGTATTCCCATGGGGGTAGAAAAAAAAGCAGCGCAGGTATTTCGGGAGGAAAGTACAACAACAACTTTGAATCACAACATTTCAATCTCATTTTCTGACCGATTTCAACTGGAATTGTTCACGTATCTCGGCCATAAGTCGAGGGGCGACTTTAAGAGAAATTTTGGGAGGGAAAAAGGTCGACTTATGGCTGAGTATATACGGTAGTTAATAATCAATTTGAAACTATTAATTACAGGTACGTTCCCATCTGTATATGACCTTGCTGTTGAACGGACATAAAACCCCATTCATTCAAACAATCAATCCATGCTACACCCCAAGCACAGTCAACAGGCCCTAGATAGAACGTACAATACATCATGCCCTGTCTGTTCTGGGTAGAACCAGTGATTGCCTACTGCTTTAGTGGCCTGGGAAAAAATAAACAGTATTTGAATATGTCTGGCTCCATACATGAAACAGCTAGGGGCCAAGGTTATAAGACTTTTAATCAATCTCAGACTCAGTCTCAAGCAAGTTGATTGGCTGATCCTGAGTATAAACTCAGGATCAGCCAATCAGCATGCTTGAGTCCGAGTCTGTGATTTGATTAAAGTTATATAACCTTGGCCCTAGGTTATTTAGTGCATTGATTCAATTTTGACATCTAATTGCTATTCAGGAGAAAACGATGGAAAACTACAAGGTAAACTAGTTATCTTATACAGAACCATAGTGGTGGTACAATGTACTAGTGGTTAGTCATTGTTAGCCCTTATATGCTACTTCCTTGGTGCATTGTAGTTGTCATGAAATTCAGTATTCATCATGCATATTCATTATCCCCTCGCCATAGGCGAAAGGGGATATAGCGTTAGTCCATGTCCGTGCGTGCGTGCGTCCGTAACACTTTTGTTATCGCAATAACA
>JBEVXV010000898.1:0-8108 GCA_040505915.1 Sedimenticola sp.
AAAAAGATCCCTGATCTTCGGGAAGGAAAGTGCGCACATCACCCACAAGTAGGCCATTTCGATTACGGCATTCAAACCTATGTCCGAACCCGGTAGTGCTTTTTCCGATACTGACGAGTCCATTTTCTTGCATTGGTTGCACCACTTCGATTCCGTGATTTCGATGAATACGGTGGTCTTCTCCGCAGGTGGGGGGATATCTTCCACTATACGCCCACTGTTCGTGCTGCCTCTCCTGTCACTCAGGTCATTACCGCAGCAAGTGCATGATGTAAGAGGGGTGAAATGTGTCTCGTCGGGCGTGAGGGCGGATTTATTCGGGTTGCCACAGCCCGCTCTTTTTTTGCGCTTTTTCCTGTTTTTCTTTTGACCCTTTGTTTTCGGCTTCGGATTGCCATCCTTGTCCCATTCCGGCTTCTTTGAGGTCGGTTGGTTGACGTGTTTGTTGATCTCCTTGATCTTTTGCTCGTCCTTTTTCCTGTCGATATCATCCTTCAGTTTGTCGAGCTGTTCACTAAGATCGGTAATCTGATTATCTTTTTCTTCGAGAAGAAGGTGCGTCTCCCCGCGTTGTTCGAGAATCATTGCAATCAGTTTGGCCTTGGGGAGTTTCTCCAGCTCCTTCCTGGCTGTGCTGTGCAATCCATTACCTTTCATGCTAGCGGCTGCCATGTTGCTAATCGGCTTCCACTGCCATGATTGCCGCCAACAGGGCGAGCCGCTCTCCAGGGGGTAGTGCCTGGTAATTTTTTGCCCAGCGCTCAGCCTTGCGTTTGATGCGCTGACGATCAGTGAAGTCCTTTCCTGCATAGGTTGACCAATAGGCACGATCAATTTCGTAGTTGTACCAGAGTTTTTCTGTGCGTGGGCCGCCCCAGGTCATGGCCTGTAGTTCAATACGATTCCAACCTTCCAGCACACTGTCATACAAGGCTGATGGGTAGCCGGAGAGAATGACACGGCACGGCAGGGTTTTAAGGAGGTCGAGCAGATCCAAATGATCCTGCCTGCTGTACTCATGGCGATAGCGTCGTTTCGAGGTCCGGGTCTCTAGCAGATAGGGTGGGTCGCAATAGATAAGTTCAGAACCGACATAGTTGTATTTACGCAGAAAGTGGTGGGCGGAATCATTGACTTTCGTTATGGGGTAACCACACGCAAAGGACTCCAGTGGTTCCGGGTCGATGTCAATGGCGATGTTGTTCCGTGCGGGTGGCTTCTTTAGCATAACCGCCCCGCCACCAAGATGAGTTTCTATGTAGGTATCGTGAGGCGGCATTATCGCTATGATGTTTTGGTATAAGCCTAGCGCGGCCTTTGATCCGAAATATCCTGTCATCCCACTTCTCGTATGCTTTTCATATGGAGCATATGATAGATGGTAATATCTATAGCGTCAAGCTGATATGACAATATCCATAAATATTTTTATGCTTGGTGGATGAGGGCTTTGTCGATTTCAATAGGGAGTACATCACACCTAAAGTACGTATGATATGCTGAGAGTTACTAGAAATCAGTTTAAGCTCACCGGAATTTCAACCCATAAAATTAACCCACCTTCAGATACCCCGCAGGGTATCGTGCACAGACCACATAGCTTTCGTGAGAATGATACCGCAGATACTCCGTCAGACACACACAAAAAAAATCGGGGCTGAGCAAAGATTCTGTTGTGAATATTTCTCAAATTATTACGCTTGATAAATCATTTCTGACAGAGAGGGCTGGGGTTCCAGGCGACAAACAGCTCATATTACTTAATGAGGCGTTAAGGCTTGTTCTTAAATTGCAAATCCAACAAAACGTTGCAGCTGACAATGAACCAAAAGGGTGGAGCTTTACTTTAGCATCGCTATGGCACCCTTCTCGAACAAGCTCTTAGATCAGTTCAGGACCACGGGTTGATTCGGTCGATACCCAATCTTATCACCCTGTCTTCTGCACTATGCCCAGATTCAAGGTCGTAGGTGCGTAGTGTTGCGATAAGACCTGCATGACTTTGTTCCAGTAGCATGATGTTAGGGTTACGCTCTGCCTCCCAGAGACGGTGAACCGACTGGATTGGATTATCGTTATGGTTTGCCCCCACACTGAAACCGCCGAAGATGAATCCAGAAACACCTCCAATAACACCCCCAAGGAGTGCAGCCAACGGAGTCGCCGCAAGCAACAAAGGGGCAAGCCAAAATTTATCCGATGATTTGGCAAGCTCCCAACTACCATAGAGGGCACCGAGGGCACCACCAGCGGTACCCAGCAGCAGACCAGAGGCCGTACCCTTGACCAGCCCCTCCAGAGAAAACTCTGCCCGGCAAGTAGCCGGAATCACATAGCTGATCATATCGGTAAGCCAGGACCACTCCGTATCCTGACCACCCAGTGAAGTCACAATCGCTGGCGGCGATTGTCTGTTAGTGATCGCAGAGGTGGTGAGCTGGTAGATCGGTTTTGCAAACCCCGGTGGCTGAAAGGTGAAGGCGTTGGCCAGATGAATATCTCCTGAGATAGTAGCAATCTCCAGATCAGGGCGCTGTCGGTGGAGGCCTAATAGCACCTCCATCAGCTGCTTTAGCTGAGCTCGATTGCCTGGAGAGTTCCAGCTGTCGCGGACATCATCCCGTGTCTCATGAGCCATATCGTTGAGCCAGTCAGGCAGTGTGGACGCGATCGCTTCCAATGCATCACTCAGGTTGACCAGCGGTACACCGATGCCAAGAAGCAGTGTTTTGACACGTTCATTCTGAGCAACACGCTGACAGAAGAGCATAAAGTCGCCCATCTGCTCATCTGATATGACCCGCCCAGAACATTCTCGATAACGTCGATTGGAACGACCATCGAAAACAAAGGTGGCTACTTCGTTGTCGATATAGGCCTGATGAGCATCCGACTGTGTGGATTGAATAGGCGCATTGGCCGCTTGTCGGGGACGCACCCGCGGCCCAAGGTCGAGAATGTAATCTTCAGCCGCTTGCCGTGCGGCACCTTGCATTGCGATGCCATGGGCCTGAAAGTCGCTCTCTTCACTGCCCCAGCCATCACGTATCTCGTGGTCATCCCACATACAGATATGTGGTACCGAACGCATCACCCGTTGCATACTATCGAAGCTCCAGTGTGCTCGATACATATCGCCATAGGCGGTGCGCATCCGCCTGGAATTATCAGTGCGGTTTATCCAGTCCGGATTTTCATCCACCTGCCGTACCATATTGCAGGCGGAGGTGCCATCGGAGTACCCCGTATCTCCCAGCCCCCAGACCTCACTCGGTTTAAAATCATCGACCTGTTGCTCGTACCACTTGAGGGTCTGCTCTACATGGGGGGCAACCAGACCTTGATCGTCCTTGGTATCATACGGTTGGTTACAGGACCAGGCAGTGATTTTGTGGCTGGAGATAAGGCCGGCATCCCGTGAAAAATCAAAGGTACCGCGCATAACACCAAACTGGCTCATCAGCAGATCGGCATCGGAAAGACCTTCTGGTTCCTCTGGCACCGGATAGATAAGCGGTAAGCCATCAGCAGTACGCATTCTCCATGAAGGATCTAAGTGACGCGGCCAGGGTACAAGCAACCACTCCCACTCATGCTGGCCACGGTGGCGCTCTGCGGGCGAGAAACGAATACGTGCTGGCGGGCCACTCTGATCGGGAAAGCCGATATCCCACCGCACCAGATAGGGACGGATACAGGCTCCCCGTGGATGAATAAAGAGTGAATATCGCCCACGTTCATTAGGTCGTAAAACCAACATTCGACTCCAAGGCGAGGGTGCCCCCTGGATGCCCACATCAGTGGTAGCATTGGGATAGTTCGCAGATTGGATCTGATGGTCCATGCCGCTTTCCCCTTGGATCAATCTGAAAAGCTGCTGCCACTCAATACTGCTTCAGCATGTCGGCCAATCACCATCTCACTGCGGTATTCGTCCAATAAAATAGTGGTCTCTCCATCACTGTTGCGCTTCTCATCCACATATTTACGATAGGCATCAACAAACTTCCCAACTGATTCTGCCGGTTCACGGATATTTTCAGAGATTGCGGTTGCCATGATATCGAAAAAGCCCTTCTCCGCTTCCTTGCGAATTGGGAGCATCAGCCTGACGGCCTCGGCATTGAGTATATGATCGGGTGGCAATGCAATAAATTTGAGGCGTGCAGGGCGCATCTGAGCGGGCTCCAGTACCAGCTGAACCCTCGACCAATCGAGTGTCGACTTAACCAGTTCACGCTGATAAGACCATGTATCACTGGGAAACATACGCTGTATCAGATGGGAGAAGACGATCTCCTTGATACGGTCCGGGTTATCGTATGCAGCAATCATCTCATTGCGACGCATGCGGCCATACTGTTTGGAGCGGGCTTTAACCGCCTCAGTCTCTTGCAGTGCCTGGTGATTATGGGACTCCCAGTTGGCTTGAGCCGCACGACTGGCATCGGTATGGCGATAGAGAACCAGCTGGGCACGCAATTCGACAAGCCACAGTATCCAACCCGATAGCTTTGCGGCATCGTAAAACGCCTGGCTGACAGAGACTGTGAGCTCCAGAGTGAGATCGCGTTTCACCGCCTCAACAACGGGGAGGGCAAAGTCTAACGTCTGTTCGCGTATCCCTGCTAAACCGCCAAAATAAACACAGTGAGGCTGTATTTGAGTGCGATCTTTATCCAATTCCCAATTGAGAAATTCCTCACCAAGCTCAATCTGGAAGTGGTGCAGACTACCCGGAGGTATATCATCGACACTGACTGTAGAGGTCTCATCAACGATGGCATTATCAAAATCGCGCTCGGGCTGCAGTGGCATGAAGACCCGGTTCTCCTGAAGGTATTCATCAGCGGCCTGATCACCGGCAGTTCGAATAATATCTGCGAGATCGGCGAATGGGTGACTGAGACGCGGACACCAGGCGAGAGAGACATCTTCCAGCCAGACTTTGGCCTGCACCCTGCTGACTACCTGAAAACTCAGCTCCGTCACGGCATTGTCTAGATCCTGGCCTTGAGTGGTATAGCTTCGAGACATTGTATTGGTCGTGCGCTGACGACTGCTTGACTGACTCTGGTTCGTTGTCGAAATCTCATTGAGTAGATCATCAATACGGTTACGTCTGCTTTCGCTAAGGGAACTCAGAAGCAGGTCACTGCCCTCGTATTCAGCATCCTGGTGGAATGACTGCTCCAGTAGCCCTTCAAGGTGTCCGCTGGCACTCAACCCACTACTTCCGCCACTACGCTTGACCAAGCCTTCATAGAGACTACTCTGTATTTCGCTCTCACTCTGTTTGCTGCTTTCGGTAGTGAGACTACTCAAGGGTGCCAGGCTCTCCGCATTCACCGGCCCTCTCAGCATGGGTTGTGCAAGGTTGAGATCAAGACGCTCGTGGCGGAGAAATGCCCACTCACGCTGTTGGGCACTACTCAGATAATCATCAAGGTGGGGTTCAACAACCAGAGAAACTGCAACCTGCAGGTCACGGGAGTTGGTAAAAACGTAGTCAACAAAACTGTTAAATAGTGTAGGTGAAGCTAATAGTTTCTGGGTGAAACTGCCCTTGGTTTTTGCCGCTGACTGCTCCATGAGCACCGTCTTTACCATACGGCCAGCGATCTCACGTTCGGCATTTCCCAGTTTGATCGAATGTCTCTTGACCAGCTGTTTCAGGGCGGAACCCACATTGAAACGATTACGTAGAATCAGCGATGGTGCAACAAAATACTTATAGCCACCCAGCATACCCGATTCCATGAGAGCGAAAGCAACGCTAGAGGGTGAACGAAGCATATCCACCGCCTCACCCAACCGCCCTGTCAGCATTTGTGCCCCCAGCACCTGATCGACCTCCTTATCAGTCAAAGCAGTTTTTGCCTTTACCTTTACATTAATGCGTGAGAGTTGTCCTATAAAATCACCGGCAGGATTTTTTGGCGTGAAAGCGATCCCGTTGCGCTTTTCGAGTGTCAAGTCGAGTTTTTTCTGTTCCAATGTCTGTCGGATATTGGTGCCCAATAGCGATGAAGAAATTTTCACCCCTGAGACCCGTCCCGCCGGAGAGTCATTGTAGCCAGCAGACAGATCCATCATTTCAGCCAGATGCTCGGCCTGCTCACGTATCGCGACCCCCATACCCGGCTTGGTTACCCCTTGGTGAATAACCGGATCAAGTGGATCCGGGAGATTTACCCAGACCTCATCTATCTTATCCCTCAATAAATCGTCAATACGGTCTCTTATCTCATCGAAATCATTGACGATATCACCAATATCACTGGTGATAACCGCACTACCCTTTGGACCGATACCTGGAAAGAGTGTCGAGGTGACGTAACGGGTAGAGAGACGATTAGCATCATCAAGTGATCGGGGAAAAACGCTTTCTGGTAGTTCGGTCTTCATGGAATCTTATCCTTTTGACATACCCATGGGAGCATTATTGAGAGACAGGGAGTCGATAGAGAAGCGAAGGATATATACAGACGGGTACTCAGTGAACCTGAGCCTTATGATATCTTCCTACACGCCTCCATGTAATTTGCGGACATTCTCACTTCCAGGTGTCATTGCTGTCAATATCAATATCCCCTCATGTGACGTCGGCCCGATCAGCCAGCCCTAAGATTTTTTGACCATCACCAACGCTTCGGCGGTCTGCCATTACCCGCTCTATGCGGTGCCTCATCTTCCGACAGATAACCATCACCATTGCTATCAACGGTTCTGAAGTGCCCCCGTAGGTCATCAAACTCCGCTGGTGAGACTCTGTTATCGCCATCCCGGTCGAGTCGCTGAACAAACCCTCTTCTCTGAGGAGGCCGGGTGAAGGACTCAGCAAAACTGCGCTCTGTTCTTGTTGGTGACCATGAACTCTCCCCACTGTTTTTTCTGAATCCAGCGACATTGTTCGGATATTGATCACTACTGCTTTGAGCAGAAGGTGACGCTTTCGCTGCACCACCTCTTACAACTCTGACAAAGTTGTCTCCCCTACCGATATCACCCTGGGGGGCGCGTCCTGAACGGGGGCCTCCAGATTTTGGGTCACTGCGTTGAGACCCTGCACCATGAACATCCATTATCCGACCACGCATCTCCCCAAGCGCCCTACCGAACGCGATGTAGGCTGTACTATCACCTGGTTTAGGGCCATCCCTAGAGAACCTATGAAGAGCTAACAAGGTGAGAGAACCGATGAGCTGCATGAGCACAGGCGGGAGTCCGGTGAATGGCACTCCGTAGTGCTGGATACCCGCCTGCGCGGGTACGACGCCCTCTACTCCATCACCCCCCCCCGTGTCAGGTGAGATGCCGCCTCTTTTGAAGAGCGCTATCCGCTGGGCGGAACAGACTGCCCCCATCGGCACATCAGTCATATCGCTTGTCGTTTCAGCCAAATTTTGAAAAGAGACGCATTCTATGAAGAGGGCCGCAAAAATCGCAGGAAACATTTGATTTTGAAATCACTAGAGAGAACTTTTTCTCCACTCCCAAAAGGGGCGATTGACACAACTGGCGAGTAGAACCTAAGGCACCAGCCTGCGCAGTACATAACATATTGTATTTCAAACAGTTTTATCCAATATTAAATATTGATGTGGGATTGAATGTTCATCAAAAACAGAGTCTGGGTGGCACTACTTTTTCAAGTAGCAAAGCAAAACCGGGGAGATTAAAAGAACATCTACCCAGAAAAGGAATATGTTTCCTGAAAATGGAAGTGACCTGATTTTCAACTGCTATATTTATGGTAGCCGACTGCTCAGGAAAAACTAACAGTCAGCCTTTGAATCGTGGATATCAATGAGTAGAAACGAGCAGGTAGATGAATAAGAAGAGAGCTAACTTGCGTGAAGCTGATAATGGGCAGGATACCCATACTGTTGCCAGGGAGCAGACACGCATTCTTTATATGCAGGCACCTGTTTCCAATATCGCGGTTATTGTTATTGCGACACTTTTTTACGGTATTTTGTCATCAAGAGTTGAATCCAGCCTTATTGGCTACTGGGCGGTAGCGCTGTACCTCACAGCACTGTTTCGTCTATTGCTATGGTACAGGCGCTATAAAACCCCAGAATGGCTATCCAACTCAGCATGGA
>JBEVXV010000899.1:0-8309 GCA_040505915.1 Sedimenticola sp.
TGAAGAGGGTACCGTAAAAGCACCCGTCCCTTCTCCCTACGAGGGAGAAGGTTAGGATGAGGGTGTATTAAATCAATAAGTTACTTATTGCCCCCCTCACCCTAACCCTCTCCCCGGTGGGGAGAGGGGACTTTTGCGACCCCCTCCTGAGGGAGAAGAGGCTAATGAACTCCGAAACTTGAACTCGTAATTCGTTATGCACTTTTATCAACCAGGCGACCGGTTACATATTTGTGCAGCACACTGGACATCAATGTTTGGTATGGCAGGCCTTCAATCATTTCACTCACTCCAGATGGTGAACTTGCTCTTTCTCCCGGGTTTCGCAAGCTCAACCCAGGCTACCAACTGATATTCACACGCTTGTCTTTTTTAAACGTATTTTTAGCAACTGCTTTGTACTTCTCGATATCAGACGGATTTAAGACTGAAACCCATTCATCATTTTCATATGATTCCAGGATCTCTTTCTCTTCTTTATTTAGCTTGTTATTCATCATTCACCTCAAGATACTTCCTCGTGGCTTTACGGCTCGGAATAATGGTTTTCAGGAAAATTTCCGTCTCATCTTCAACGAACGGAACCAAATAGGCATAATGCTCAATATTCACAATGAACACCTTTTGATTTGGATATCTCAAAGGGTTTGGGTGCTTTATAACATCCAAAATTTCACTTTTTTCAAAATGGGGTCTCCACTTAGCTGTACCCAGCACAACCTATTGTAGGTCGTTACTCGCCAACGATTTTCGTGTACGCTTCTGGAGCAGTAACCACAATCTGCTGAATTAAACGATAAAATAGCAAGCCGCGCCTGCTCGAGTTACGCCGATTGAAGCGGAACGTGTACTCCTCAAGGTAGCCTGCAAATGTGCACCGTGGACAGAGCCCCGGTGAGTTCCCAGAAGCCAACGCTTGAGCAAACTTGCGACAAGGTGGACTGGACTGTCGCTGGCCGACAGAATGAGCTTATTATGCCGATATCCGTGCGATGGCAGGGAGTCATAGGCATTGTAGCCGTCAGTGCGAACCAGTGAACCATCTTCGACAACATCGCAAATAAAGGGGACGAGGCTGGCCGCCGTAACATCGGGCACGTGGCGCATCCAGATCCGACCAAACCCCTTTGGCTCATGAAGTTCGACGGCAATGAGCACGATGAACTTCTTGGCCGCACCTCGACCCCGCTTCCCTCCTTTGCTGGGGCCACCGATGTACGTTTCATCAATCTCAACTTCTCCAGCCAGCTTGGTTCGCTCTGGCCGGACCATGGCCTTCCGAAACTTGTGTAGCATTGCCCAGGCGGTCTGCTGACTCCCGAATCCCAGCACACGCCGAAGTCCAGGCGTACTAACCCCGAGCTTCTGATTGGTTCTGTTATTACTGATCTCTCTTCAGCACCATGATCTGTTCTTCTGTGAGTCCGGTCAAAGCGATGATATCGGCAATTGCCATACCCCGGTCAATGGCTGTGCGGGCAATCTGCATTCGTCCTTGTTCAAGCCCTTGCTCAAGCCCTTGTCCCAGCCCCTGCTCTAATCCAATCTGATAAGAGGGCAGTTTTTCAATATCCACTTCTCTAAGCATCTTTGCCTCCACAACTTTAAAAATATCCGTCAGGCCCCGATTGGCGGAGAGGGTCTCCATCATCTTCAGGTAGTTTCTTAACTGATCCGGGTGATCACGGGTCATAGCGATCAGCCGGTCGATAAGTTCCTGCAGTATCACCTCTTCATCCTGCCCCTTGAAGTCGCAGAGTATGGCAATCACCAGGGCATCCGGATTGTTCTGTTGCAGAAACTGCCGACAATCCAGTTGATGCATGTCGATGATGGTGTATCGATAGTGCCAGTCAACCGCTTCAAAACCGGCGGCCATGCTCAACCCATCCTTGCCAATGTAGATGCAGTATTGACGTATCGGCAGCTCGGGGTGGGCCAGGGCGATATCGGTGTAGTAGCGAAGCATCCGCTGGGGCATCGTGGGGTCGTTCTGATTCTGCAGCTCGATATGGAGGATATACCGCTCTCCTGAAGAGGATTCAGCGAGCATGACAATATCGGCCAGCCGGGTCTCGATACGCTGCCGTTCGGTGGCCGCCTCCTCCAGGTGGGCGATCTCCAGACCAAGGAGGTAGGTCGCCATATCCTTGACCAGCGCCCGGATGAGTGATTTGGAGATAATATCAGTGTGACCCATAACGCTAGAATAGCAGAGTCAGCGGGATGGGGATATTTCTATACTGTCCAGGGTCGGAGTCGATTGCGCTGAGATTGTTGGTAAGTACACTTTGTTTGGATGCAATCGACCCCGACCCCATGCCCAAGAGGTGCACGGAATTATTGAGAAGTTACCAACTGCTCTGGCAACTGAGTCGCCAGCCACTCCTGCATTTCGGTTGTACGATATTCGTTCGTCAGCGCAGCCACGAACAGACTGGTGCCCAGGTACAGCATCAATACCGTGCACCATCACGGAGGCGGCGCATAAAACTTCCAGCATCTTCTGTTTGCAGCGGCATAGCGTCCGTCAAACGCCGCAGGGTTGCCAGATCGACTGGTTTGCGTGGGGGTTCCGGCTGTGAAACTCGTGCTACAAGCTTGCCACGTTTGGTAATAAATACGGTTTCGCCCATTGCTGCCAACTCGGTAAGTTCACTGAGGTGGGCCTTTGCATCTGCCAAACTGATGGTTTTGCTATCCATGGTGGAAATTCCATCTGACCAATTTAGATGGCTATATTATAGATGGACGCGATTTACTTGCCAAGAACACAACATACACATCGAAACCCCTTCTGCCCCTAAACAGTAAGCAGGTAAAGAGGAAAGCCCCCCAGCTCCCTGTTGCGGGCTTCCTGTTTTACGCAAACTACTTGCAAGACGAATGTCTCTAATAGTTTAACGGAAGGTAACTATTCAGCTATACCTATTTTGGGGGTGTTTTTACCAGGAGTCGAGCATATTTTATGCCGCACTACCCTGTAGGAGCGCTTTCTCGAAGCGCGATGGATAGTTGCACCAAGGTGGTTGTTTCATCGCGGTCCGAGAGACCACTCCTACAATAAGATCGGGGCCCGGTACTGAATAGTTACAACGGAAGTAAGATTTTTTAATTGGCAAGTTTTAGGGAGAGTAGCTATTATAGTTAACATTTACCTAACAAGGGCAGAAAGGGTCAACATGGAAATATTCAGCTCAAAAGACGCTCAAAATCAATTTGGCGATATGCTTATGAAAGCTCAGAAGGAACCCGTCTGTATCAAGAGATACAATAAAGCAGCAGCTTATATGCTTTCCGCCAGTGCCTTTGAAGAGTATCAGGAATACAAACATCAGGTTTTGCGTGAGAAGATTGCCAAGGGTATGGACAGCCTGAAAAAGGGCAAAATACTTGACGGTGATAAAGTCTTCAATGAACTAATGGAATTGGCTAATGACTAGAGTTGTATTCACCCCAGAATCAAGTAAAGATTTAAAAGATATTGTTCGTTATACAAGGGAAACCTGGGGTAGTGTGCAAGCTGTTGAGTATGTTTCAGGCTTGCGTAAGCAATCAGCATTATTGGCTCAAAGACCTGATGTTGGGAAAAAACGTGATGATTTGGCAGATGGTTTGCTTTGCTTTCCCTATGTCAGCCATATTGTTTATTACACCAAAATCCATGATGGTATAGCCATTATCCGCTTCCTCCACAACCAACAAGATCCAACAATTCATATAGAACCATGATTGAAGCAAGAGAGGCTATAAGCTAGATTGACAGGATGGAGCTGTATTCATGAAGCCTTCCATTGCACTTGAGCAACACAGAGATGCCATTCGGCAGATCATGGCTCGTCATCATGCGGTGAATGCCTGGGTCTTTGGCTCCGTCCTGCGTGTGTCTGACCGAGATGATAGTGACTTGGATCTGCTGGTCGATCCTACCCCCGAGACCACTCTATTCGATATTGGAGCCATCCGGTATGAGTCGTGACAAGCAGCGACTGATTGACTATCTGAGCCACAGAACCACACAGTCCTCCGGCTGTAGTGCCCGGAACCTGAGAAAGTAATGTCCCATCCCCTTGCACTTATCGTCGATGATGAACCCGATATCCGTGAACTGCTAGATGTTACGTCCCACCCTATTTGCGCTACTCCACTCCGACCTATTTAAGGCGAGATAAACCTCTCAACACTAATGCCTAATACAGCGCTCAATTTAATTGCCACATCTTTACTTATGCCGCGTGAACCTACATCCATGTAGGCATCTCCCTGAAGAGGGTACCGTAAAAGCACCCGTCCCTTCTCCCTACGAGGGAGAAGGTTAGGATGAGGGTGTATTAAATCAATAAGTTACTTATTGCTCCCCACCCTAACCCTCTCCCCGGTGGGGAGAGGGGACTTTTGCGACCCCCTCCTGAGGGAGAAGAGGCTAATGAACTCCGAAACTTGAGCTCGTAATTCGTTATGCGCTTTTATCAACCAGGCGACCGGTTACCTATTTGTGCAGCACACTGGACATCAATGTTTGGTATGGCAGGCCTTCAATCAGCGCCCTCTCTTGTAATAAGTCCAGATCCATCTCTGTCATCCTGATATTCACACGCTTGTCTTTTTTAAACGTATTTTTCGCAGCTGCTTTGTACTTCTTGTCATCAACGGCCACTTTGGACAGATCGCAGGCGCGAGCAATCTTCTAATGACTGAGTTTGGCCTCATGTTTGAGACGTAATACTTCGATGATTTTCTTCATTGGAACCCTCTTGCTTGGCATCGCGGCCCCCTGATAAGGAGAGGGCGCGAATATGCCAACTGAACAACTCACCGGCTAAAGCCGGTGGGTTCGAGTTACGGACTGAAAGTCCGGATACGCATCGACTGAACGACGCGTCTCATTGGACTCCACCCTGAATCAATGAGAGTGCTTAACCAAAATGAGTAGCCTGGGTTGAGCCTGCGAAACCCGGGGGAATACTACCGCCAGCTCTCACTCAACCTCACACATTAAAAACTACCTATTTGCCTTATTTCCTTTCACTCACTCCAGATGGTGAACTTGCTCTTTCTCCCGGGTTTCGCAAGCTCAACCCAGGCTACCAACTGCCATGCCTATATTCTATTTCTCACCACCATCATGACTGCAATATCACTACTTCAGATAAATCTGACCGCCTAAAGGCGGTGGTTTTAACCTTTTTTCGAGACGAATAAAGTTTAAAAATCCCAGTGAGTTGGATGAGTTTACGGGATCGTGACCGGCGATTACGGCAGCGTGACCGTTGATTACGGTAAATTACCCGAAATCGGTCACGATGAAACGGAATCAGTGGTCACGTTCGTCCGGAATGAGCGGTCACGTTGATGTGGAATATGCACTTCCCGGTGGCTGGCCCACCTTGCCGGGGCGGGGTTCTCTCCCGCAGAAATACGCGACCTTGCCCGGCCGCACTGACCTTTCTTAACGTTTCAGCTCCGTTCTTCCCGGCTATGCCAGACTCGGGTAACAACAATAAGCTGCTGTTGAATCCGATATCGAATAGTGTATCCACCCTGACCAAAGGGGGCATATAGATCTCTAAATTCCTCACAATCTTCATCCGGGCTTGGTATACCTGCTTCAGGATTGCTCAGCAGGAGATTAACTGCATTAAGTATGCGTTGGCCAGCCCTTTTAGCTGCACCAGGGTTCTCTTTTTTGATGAATTCTCTTAATCGTGCAACATCCAGTATTGTTGCACCCGGTAGCCATATTATTTGATAGTCGGGCACACTATCTTCTCATCATCACCCCAAGATCCCAGCCAATCGGCCATCTCTTCATGTGCTACGCTCTCACCTGACTGTTGATAGGCTTCCCAGCGCTCCAGAGTCTCCTGACGGCGACGTACCTGGTCCTCCGGTTGGTTGATGTAAATCCTCAATGCGTCTTTGGAAAGATAGCTTTTGTGCGTTTGGTTTTAGTCGCCAACATCGTCAAACGTTGTTCTAGCTCAGGCCCTAATCGGACGCCTAACATAGCAATCACCTCGCTATTTAACATTGATAAACAATAGCACTAATTACTTGCTTTTTCAGCCTTCACCTCCGCTACCAGAGGGATCCACCTGATAATTTAGAACTTCATGGAATGACAACAAGACGGACAAATCTGAACGACAAAACTTCAGTGGAAAATCTCTTCAATCGCTTCGGCCTTTAGAAGCCTATCTGCCCACAGCAGCAGTATCTCTGTATCCGCCTGCTCAATCCGCTGCCGGTAGGCTGCTAGCACCTTGGTACCATACTTTACTTCAATTAAACGAAGTAACACGGCCACCTCACCACGCTGTAAGCCCTGCTCCAATCCCTTTTCAATTCCAAATCGCTCCGCACTGGTTACATAAGGCATCTTTTTCACCTCCTCAAGCTTGTAGACCGCATCAAGAAACTCACGTTCCAAAACCTCTGGCAACTGGATCATCCAATCGATTATCCTAAATAGCTCCAGTATAACCCCTCGGCTGTATCCGCGCTCATACATCAACCGTACCAGATGAAATTTCCAGGCATGACGTTCTTTGGCATCCTGGCGGCTCTTTGCTCGCAATTGCGCCATCACCACCAGAGCGAAGAGATTATCACTGGCTTCGAGTTCTTCCCAGCGCTGCTCCCAATCCAGCAATTTCACACTGGGAAAGCAGAAATCAATAGCACAGCCCCACCGTTCCCACTGGTAACCTGCTGGACGAAAATTTGCATTGCTATCAGCCAGCACTCCAAAACTCACCACATCCACCTGGTAGCGATCAAACAGCCGGTAGTGGTAGATGTACATGCGTTGAGCAAACGACTTTTCTACCTCCCCCTGCACCTCTACATGAATCAGCACCCAGACTTCAGAACCATCCAACACCCAGACCTTCACCAGCTTGTCTGCATAACGCCGGCCCAGCTCGGCATCTTGTACTACCTGCTGCAGCTCCTTGTCCAAAAATTCTTGGCCACGATTCCAGTCTACTTGAGTATAGATATCTGGAAACAACAGCGCCAGAAACTCAGGGAATCTGTGCTCCAGCGCCTCTTTCCAGGGACTATCAAAATCATTGCGCTCCATTGCACTCTCATCATAACGTTCTTTGTTCGTTCCATTCTAGTGTAAAACCATGAAAGGTCAAACTATAATAGCGAATCAGTGCTGTCTGATATTGTTGTTGAATAGGACAAACTAAAGAGGCTGAATTGACTGCACTGTTACGCCCCACCCTATTTACGCTACTCCATTCCGACCTATTTAAGGCGATATAAACCTCTCGACACTAACGCCAAATAGAGCGCTCAATTTAATTGCCACCTCTTTACTTATACCGCGTGAACCACGCTCTATATCCGATATATTTTGCCGTGTGAACTTTCCTAATTTCTCACCCAGCTGTTTTTGAGTGAGATTATTGCTTTCTCGATAACTTCTCACCACTTCGCCTGGGGTAGTCGATGCGTTGATATTTAAGAACCAAGCAGAATCAAAAACATTAACACTCTCTTCGTCATCATCCGTGACCTGAACATCTCCAGGGAACTTATCTTTTAAGTACTCAAGAATCTCCGATGGAATTTCACCCTTGACCTCAAATAAAGGAGTGTCAGTATGGTGCCTTTTCACGACTGCCAACATAGTACACCTCAATTTCAATTGTGTTGTCTTCATACCTCCAACATGCAACCCATGCTGTACCTAAATGGCAAGGGTAATCTTACGAACTCAACTGACTATAATTTTGACATTTCGGCTGTTCCGACCCTGTATCCCTCAGATCTTTAGCCAATAAAGCCATCTTCTTCTGAACCCATAGCGGAAGTTTGTCCATTTTCCGTAACATCTTTCTTTTCATGGATACGCTGTACACTGCCTTAGTGTACCCTGTAAATAGGTACACGCCAATCCCGAACAACCATGCTCCGCCAAAGCAAAAGTGCTGAGCACCTATCTCCACCTGAATGCTGAACCCCTGCCGTTGTAGGTTCTGAAATAGGAACCACCGCAATCTACGTCAAGCCGGAGCACTAAGCTGAATAGTTACAAAACAAAATATGACCCCACCCCCCGCTGCTGCTGAGCGGGAAAGTAGGTTTTGTCATCACTTTGTTCTTGTCCTGACTTGCACAAGTTGCCATATTGCACATATACTAAATATATTTGGAGGTATCATGGCTCAAATACATTGTTATATTCCCGATGAACTTGCTTCTCAGTTGGGGAAAAAAGCAGAGAAGAAACACCTTTCTGTATCTAAATATCTTGCTGCTTTAGTGAGGAAAGATATTTCTTCAGGGTGGCCTCC
>JBEVXV010000900.1:0-7557 GCA_040505915.1 Sedimenticola sp.
AAATGGCCCCCCAAAATGGCCCTCAAAAAATGGCCCTCAAAAAATAGCCCTCAAACCAGCGGTTTTTGTTTTTTTTCTGTTCTCTGGGGAAAAGCAGACTTTATAGTCTGGCAGCCAAATGCGATTTTAAGGGTATACCTAGAAGTGGAGTATATACAATGTTTTTTTGTTGATTTGGGTCACTGAGAACATAAATAATAAGAATCCGCGTGATGACACCCTGTCACCTTTGGGCATTTTTTCTAATTTGCATAAAACCAAGATGGCCGCCATCGTTCTATTGAATATACTATAATTAAGATATCTAGGCTTCTAGAAGGGATTTTAAACCAATTTAAAATGTTTTAATGGGGTTTTAATACATTAGGAATCCAATGGAATAACTTTTATTATGATTTGACAAATTCTTCATTTGCATAAATCCAAGATGGCCGCCTTCAAACCCGGTTTTATGTCGCCACGTTATTTATTTATTATTTTTGGCTTACAGTGACCCAAATCAACCAAAAACATTGTATATATATAATAATATACTCCACTTCCAGGTTAAGCTAGTTGGCTGCTGGATTATCCAGACATTATTATACTAGTACGTTATGATATACATATGTTATAACAACCATAACATATGTTATAGCAACCGTGTAGGGACAAACCACTGCAGTTCAATGACTCGTTGTTTTTTTTATATAAATTAGTAGTGTGTCATTGATGTATGTGTTAGAATATATGTAAGCTGACAGTCACCAAGTTATAAAGTACACTAATATGAGATAACTAATTGTCATCGTCGTTGTCTCCATCAGAGGCTACATCATATTTAGTCAGTTCGTTGTGACAGTCCTCAGCATGGCATCCGCAAAATACAGTGCATGGTAGTTTGCTGCTTACACATCCACATCGCCCTGATTTGCAAGGTGTTTCACTTTCACATGAGCAGCGAATCAGTTTCATAATTTCTTGTGGAGCAAGGGACACATCTTCATTTATCGATTTAGGCAGCATGGTCTTGGAACTGTCGTCGCGAACGTATCCATGTGCTATTGGATCTAGCGAGGGAGGGTCTAGATCCAAAGCGTGTTTCCACACAGCTGCCTGCAGGTGTGACCGTTTGACATTTTCCAGAAATGATTCTGTTGTGGGAGGTAGAGACTTGAGCTGTGGTATGGCTGTGGTGCCCTTTCCAACCTTTTTGGCCCATGACTTCTTCCTTGCCTCAGACATACTGCTACAGTCCTTGTGTCCATAGCATGCTGCCACAAACTTGGATGCCTGTCTTGTTATATCTGATAACAATGCATGAATGTCACCCAGAAGTGACAAGGAGTAGCCTTCTCGCAGAACTTTCAGTACCCTGACTTTGCCAATACCGAAATAGCATGCACATGTATCACAACCCGATAAGGCGTGCATAGACAATAGTCCATCTACTATGCCCCGATGTTGTTTGACAGTAGCTTGTATGTCAATGACAGTTCTACCATGAATTGGTGATTCCATGATCATGTGACTGGTTAACTGTCGCTCCAAGTAGTGGTGAAGTAGAAGGACGAAGACGTCGGTGTCATCTGCAATCACTGACACGCCTACTTGGCATTCTGTCGCAACTGTGACTGCTTGTTGAACAATGATGCAGTCTGCCTCTTCGTGAGATGTAGACATGTCTTCCCGGTGGATCACCACTCCCCCATGACTTATTTCAACAGGTGTGTTATTACTGCTAGTGATGACAAGCTTGTGGGTCATTGTGTAGTCTCGATGGAAGGTAGTATCTCTTGTCAGCTCTTCACAAATAATTTCCATCAGCTGGGATTTATTTTCTGACACTGTCAGGACAACTTTCTGTGGGGGTAGAGGTGTATTTAGAGCCAGTCGATGTACTCTGCTTGCTTCTGTTGTTCTACTACATCTGGTAACACTCTTGGTACTGAAATCCTGGTACCTGTCGAACACAAGATAGACATCGCTAGAAGTAAGTTTATTTTGGATGTACTGTCTGAAGTTCACAACAAAGTCACGGACTGTCCCATTCGCTGGCCAGTGTATCACCCAGAGGACAGCTGAACCATCTAGCACCCTACATTTGACTTTGGGTAATACGTTTCTTGATGACATCTCAACTTGTAGTTGCTTCTTCAGCTGTGCCTTAGCCTTTCCCGTTCTCATTTCACCAGAGTCGTTGAACATCGATGTAGGCACCGGGGCTAGCTCATACGATAGTAATGTCTTGATGTCTATTGTGTCACGGGAGCTAGCCTGGAGTCCTATGACTCGTGAAAAGAGAAGGGTGGTGTTGAACAACTTTGCTGTACCAATATTCACATGCTTCTTTGTTACTTGCATTGTCACCATCTTCTTTGAAATGGGATTGTAGAAGCCATCTGGCCAAGAACCCTCGAATTCTGTCATTTGTTTGGTCCCAATGGCCACAGTCTTATCCACGTTTACTGAAACAGGTGCCACTCGACCACTTACAATGTTAACTATCGTATCTGCTTCGTTGCTGGTGGACAGCGGATCGATGCTCCGATCTAACTTTCGGCGAATGATTGCCCTATCAGTTGCGTCTGCTGCAATCCTTGATTTCTTCTCCTCTTTGTGGGTGTCCTGTCTTGCTGCATGATCTGGGTCACTCATACGGGCAATGTCTTCAACCAGCTTGCTTCTAATGTGGAGACCCAATGCCCATGTCTTTAGAGTTTCTGGTCGCAGTGTGATTCCAATGATTCCCCCATGACTGTGGCCATACCTCATGAATGTGGTCTCTATATACATATCGCTCCAGATGCCGTTCCATAAACCTGGAATGTGGTGCATAACATGTTCACCTTTCATGAATCGATCTCTGACCTCTGGCGGCATTCCTTCCATTGAACGTAGGTAATATAACCCATATCGTGCATAATTGACATGCCCGCTGGCAAAGAAGTAAGGCATCATCTGTTGAACAGCCTCTAGATGAAGTGGCCAGTCACCTTCCCTCTCTGCTCTGATGTACTGCATCATAATGAAGACGGGTTTGATAACCACATCGACCCACAACTTTGCCGTTCTGCTGCTTGCCACATCATCAAGGCACAAGATGAGTTCCTCATAACTTGCCATGTCGTTGTCGTGTATAATCCTACGCAACAGTTCCTCAGCAACAATGCGAAGGGCGCGCACATTCTGTGGGAACTTCTTTCCAGACAACATTTTTGCAACCCCCGAAAATGCTTCACTCATGACATCTGCGAGTCCACTTTCTGCCATTAAGCTTCCAACTGCCCCAACAAAGCTCATTAGCATATGCATGCCTCCAAGACGCAGTACCACATGTTCAAACTGCTCTGGATATGTCCATATGATCTGTAATGATACCCGGTACAGTTGTTGATCACATGTAAAGATGGTAAACTCCTGACCAGTTTGTGCTGTTAGCCGTTTAGCCTGTACTAAGGCGGTCATCATCGTATCGGGATCTGCTGGTGGAATGTCGATAAGAGGCATGTACATTGCTTTATTCTTGGGTGACAGGGACTGTCCATCCTCTCGACACAGTTTAGTGTTGTATCCGTTGAACTCAGGACATGCATCACCAGATGTAATGTCTTTGATAAAGGCAAAGTCATTTACCTTAGCTCTCTCTTTTGCAATGACCTTGTGAGCCAAGAGCTTTAGAGGCAATACTACTCTCTTGGTAGCTTTCATGGGCATGTTTGGTTTCTTTGGTCCATTGTATCGTTGAATCTCCAGTTCATATTCAATTGGAGTTGGCATATCAGCTTTCTGCACACGGGGGATCGTTTGCTGCACCGTATCCTGTGATACAGATGTCTGTTGTGGCTGTGTTAGGAGTAGAGCTAAGGAATGCGTGGACAACTTTCCATTCTGAGAAGATATGTCCGCATCAAAGTTGTCAGCGACTGCCTGCACTAACCCCACATCACAATCAGATAAACCAGTCAGACTTGTTTCTGTGGCGGCTGCTACTGCGGCCGATTTCTTGAAGCGAAGAAGTTCATCATATGAGCACGAGACTCCAAAATGATGCAGTTGGTTTACTATGTCCTTTGAGTCTTTCATCATCACACCCAGTGCAATCTGAAGCGTTGTTGGGATGTTCTTGAGCAAACTTGTAACGATATTGCCAATGAGTATTGCTGGTAGAGATTTGTCTAGTTTCGGCGATATTTTTGCTAGCAGATTAAATAGTGTGTCACTCACACAGTCTGCGGCACTGTCTTTGTCAATTCGAATGTCATAATGCCATTTACTGTGCTCTACATCTTTGAGTTCTTGAACGATCTTCTTTCCCACACTGTTGATTGCAGTATCTAGTTCACAATAGTCATCAGATGGAACCAGCTTTAGGAGACTCATGGTTTTGCTTCTGAATACAACAAGGTTAGCTACGCCAGGAGACGATAGCACAAGGAGATCTTCACCAAAGTGATCTGACAGTTGTTTCAGCAATTGTGTTCGTGTCGTCATTCTGGTACCCCCATTGTCTTCATACAACTGGAACAACTCTATCGAGTTCCAAATGCGAGAAAGGTCTTGACTAAGTTCGGTAACCAGCGCATTGAAAGCATCGTCATCTTCTCCAGCATGTGATACGCTTGCAGATGCATACTTGATCGATCTTTCACCCATGAATTTTGACATGCAGTCAACGTGGTAACGAGCATCGGCAGCATGCAAGTCACTGAGCGCTCCCTGGACACGTACTGTCACTTCGCTAGCCCAGTCATCATTTCGAGCGTCACATGTTTCAATAATTAAGTCTTTGAATGATTTTTCACCACTACCACGATCAGCGGTCCTGCATAAAACAGCACGTCTCCAGCGATCGGGGTGCTTTGGATCCTTTTCAATATTACACGGAAAGCCACAGAATATACAATGGAGCAGGAACTCAAACTGAGATGCACCAGAACGTCGTCGTTTCTTTAATATACTTGCTGACTTCTCTGGTGTGATTCCTTGTCTTTTGAGGTGTCTATTAACCTGTTGTTGTGAAACATATGTCGATACACAGTTTCTGTGACACTGAATCGTAAGGTCACTATTAGCGTCAAGTTGTTCTTGTAGCACCACATGTAGGTCATCACCATATTGTTTGCTACACTTAATGATTGTCTTTATTCTTTCCCTTCCAGCAGAGCTCAAGTCTTGGACACCAGGATCACATCCAAACTTCCACTTAAAGTAGCACTCTTCTTCCACCATATTTCTTTCACTGAAAATAGATTATATTACATTAGAAAAAAACAATGATATTAAACTGTAGTGGTTTGCCACTACACTGTTGCTATAACATCTGTCTATCATCACGTACTAGTATAATAATGTCTGGGTAGTTCAACATCCAACTAGCTTAACCTGGAAGTGGAGTATATTATTATATACAATGTTTTTGGTTGATCTTGGTCACTGTAAGCCCGAAATAATAAATAAATAGCGTGGTCGCGACATAAAACCGGGTTTGAAGGTGGCCATCTTGGATTTATGCAAATGAAGGATTTGTCAAATCATAATAAAAGTTATTCCATTGGATTCCTAATGTCTTAAAACCCCATTAAAACATTTTAAATTGGTTTAAAATCCCTTCTAGAAGCCTAGATATCTTAATTATAGTATATTCAATAGAACGATGGCGGCCATCTTGGTTTTATGCAAATTAGAAAAAATGCCCAAAGGTGACAGGGTGTCATCACGCGGATTCTTATTATTTATGGTCTCAGTGACCCAAATCAACCAAAAAACATTGTATATACTCCACTTTTAGGTTAAACTAGTTGGCTGCTGGACTATAGGACATGATATCCGCATCCATCGAGAATATTATCGGCTCCCAGAGAACACATTCCAAGTAGCAAAAATCAGCAAAATCCTGATCGGGCTACAGAAAGGCTCATTGCGAGATCTGAAAGGGAAGTCCCTTGATGATATAGAAATGGCTGCGGATGGTGAGTACATACAATGTAGCTTCTGTCTTCATTATGCTTGGGCGGGTGGCAGGTCGGGAGTAAGCGCTGGGTAATTTAACGATTGGGTTCATCCTTATGTATGAATCACGGTGTCCCTGGTTTCGCCTTCAGATACAGTTTTGGCTTTCTTGTATCTGGAAGTTGAATCCGGTTATACCCCTTATAAGAGTAGTAAGATTAGCACTAATTATATTGCTTTTACGGGATGACGTAGTGAGCTAGTGTGTTTTAGGGCACCCTACATCAGCTCAAGATATTATATTTACATTGGTATTTCATCCGCAGTGCTAAACCCCTATCCAGGTCATTGTGTTTATGTTTCAATAAATACATCGGCACCGTGACGTTGCTGATTGGATAACGTCGCGAGCAAACGTCACAAATCTTGCGGGTTTCCATAACGTTGTCAATAATTACACGTGCAACGTCAGCAACGACGCTGTTCCATTAATTGTTAAAAATAACGTAACTGTAACTAAATGTTGAGCCCATCTGCCGACAGCTAGTGTCTTGAAACTATCAGAAAATAGAATGTAAATATAATTAATTAAATCAAGCGTGGTTTCGGTTATTGTGGTATAAAAACATTTGGTCTGTTTAAAGTTTGCAAGGAGTCCTTCGGACTCCACGCACTTTAAATAGACCAAATTTGTTTTATATACCACAATAAACGCAACCACGCTCGATTTTATTCCATAAATAATTTCGGCACTGAATATAGTATTTGTTGTTGTAAATATTTAGTGTTGATTTTATAATTTTCTCCGCTGTGTTGGTGAGGGATTCGAACCCGGCGACCGTCCGTATATGACCTTTGCTTTACGCATTCAAACTTGCTACATATTAAGAACTATATATTTCACAGCATTTTATGAAACAAAAATGGTTGTACCACATATAGTATTATTTCTATGACATTTAATTATTCTAGTTTATGTACACCCTGAGTAACATCCTGCCAGAAAAAAAAAGTCAAATGGACTAGAGAGAAACAGAAACATTTTATCAAGTTCTGTCCTCATATTAAATCCTTGTATATCTATTGTAGAACTGGTAGACGAGAATGAATGTGATGATGACGATGACGAGATAGATATCGCAGAATCAGACACAGTAGCTGACCAGATGAGCTTGGACCCCATTGAGGAAGGTAAATGTAACACTTGGCAGTCTGATATATGAATATGAAGTCAGTACCTTCAAAATACTTGATAATTTGAAAACTTCAGTTGTAGAAAGACAATTACGACCATTCAATCTGAGAACTTGACATATATGTGCCTGAGGCTTGTTGTTTTTATTCACCCACCAATTTAATGATTGGTGGGCGATACTGTTTACCCTTGTCTATACTTCCGTCACACTATTGAAGTATCAAGCTTTAGTAATCAGCTCCTCCCTCAGTTTTCAAGCATTACATGTACTCTGGAACATCACACATGCATTCTACACATATTGTAGATGTGCCTCGTCTTTTCCTACTGAAAACAGTTTTTTTCACAAATGTACAGTATGTTAAACCTATCTATTTATGCAACATGTTAGTATCCAATTATGCATGCAGTACCAAGATGAATTTCAATTT
>JBEVXV010000900.1:7567-8237 GCA_040505915.1 Sedimenticola sp.
GACTAATGGAGAATTCTTGCCTTCTTTTCTTTCCTCCTTAGATAGGGGCCCAGTGCTTTTGGTGTAGTAAGGCAACTTGGCACCAGATCAAAATACTGTAAATTCAGAACTGAGTGTGCAATGTTTTCCCCAGTACACAGTTCAGTCTCGAAATGACATAAGCTACACGTTGATAAGCTGTAAAACGACAATTAGCAGTCAATCAATCCTCTCACAATTTCCAGCAACTGGACGTGCGCCACAAGCATCAGCTCGATGGGACGGGACAGGAGGAGGAGGCGCGTCGCACAGAATGGCAGGTCACAATGATCAAGAAGTTGCTCAAAAATGTAAGTTTCCTTCTATCACAGTTAATGCACGGTGGATAACCAAAACGGCCGGATTTAGTTGCGACGGCCAGTTTTAGTTTTGCAACGGCCTGAATTTGTTCATTCGAGTAGGTGTTAAAAAAAGTTAAGATTAGTAAGGTAATCAACTAAAACAAGCCGTCGCAACTAAATCCGTCCGTTTTGGTTCTCCAACGTGTAATGGGGATACTATGGATTTGACATTGTCATCCCACCATATCTGGATCTTTCGCCGTTTCTACCGCCGGTTTGAAATTCTGGTTCTCAGCTTGGTGCACTAAAAAAACATTCCACCAAATCATGAACAAAATATATGCATAGTT
>JBEVXV010000901.1:0-3662 GCA_040505915.1 Sedimenticola sp.
TTGGCCTTCGTTTCTGTAGCCATCGTCGTCGTTGAAGTCGTCATCGTCGTTTGATTTCCTCGTTGTCCGTTTGTCGCGCTTTCGACAAGACAAAGGTTGCGGTGGGGAACATTACACCGATCGTACAGAACGCGTTTGCCCTGTACGTCGATGTACGTGCATCTGTCACCTTTATCGCCACCGCGCAGAAGAACGCTGTAGTGCTGGTTTACTAGCAGTCGTGGGTTGAAACGCTCGATTCGAAAATACGCGGCATACGGGCGAATGTCGTTCGCCGTTTTCTGGGTACGTGAATCCAAGTACGCGTGTATAGTTTCCAGATCGCCCATGTTGTTCACGTGTACAGGTTCGCAGGACTGATCGTCGTCCGTTATCGCGATGCAGTGATCCACGCTGTAGTCGAGAGCATCGGCATCGAAGTGGCACGCGTCGAATTTGGACGCATGCTTTGGCGCCATTGGGTAATAATGTCCCTGGCCGCACACGAGAAAGGCAAGGTGCTTCTGCTGACAGTCGCTCGTTATGTCGACCTCACCGTCGCCGATCCAGAGAACGGGACACTTGTCCGGGATGTCCATCGCGAGCGCCCCGGGTTTCAGCGACACAATGTTCTCGGAGTTGTTCGTGTAAAACGCGACGCCAAGTTTGAACGGATGGTACGACGAACTCTCCGATTGACTCTTCAACATTTCAGACACGTACATCTCGCTGGCCACCTGCATCAATACCGTTGCCAGTTTCTGATCAGTCACTGTGGCAACGTAACTACGTCCAAGCACTCGAGGGTTTATGTTGTCCACGTTCGATTGCACTCTATAACGATGGTATTTCGTTATGAAGTAGCAGGAACCGTTATACATTTTCCCGGCGGTTTCTTCCGGGACGCATCCTTTACAGAAACAGCTCGCTAGGCCGTACGTCGAGTTCACGCGTGTTTTTCTAGTCGCCACGATATACCCGTGCATCGCAGAAGCTCTCTCTCGCATAGTCCCGTCTACTGCGCCCGGTTTCTTCATCCTCGCATGGGCGTCCGCGAGAGAGAGCTTCTGCGATGTATGACGGGCGTCCGCAAGATGATGGAACTTTTTCAGAAAGTCGGCATTCAACGACGCACGAACGCTCTCGCTCAGCAACGAGCACACGGTAAGCAAGACTAGGAAGCGTGTCATCGTCATGTTTTGGTGCCTGGCGTCTAACGGAGATTAATATACAAAAACGAATGTCACGAGAGCGAGAGGCAAATACTATAAAACGAATTTCGAGGTGAAAAAGCCGCCATTCGGTTCGGCATGTCGTCGGCGAGGGAAGTGATTCTCGAGATTCTCGCGAAATATCTCAATTGGAGATACGGATTTCTGCACAACGTTCGCCAGCTAGAGAAGGTGTACCCGAAAGTGAACGAGTGCGATTACGACAGGTTTGTCGCTGACTACGACGGTAATGATCGATATGCAAAGTTGTACACCGTCTATATGATTATTTTCTGTTCGACGGTCGTCGACGGGAGACTGTTTGACCGAATCAACGGGCGTCACATGTCCGACTACGACGTGAATAGCTGGAGCGCTATCATACTCGAAACATTTGCGTATTTCAAGCAAGTATTTCCGGCGGCACTGATGTTTTACAGAAATCCGGCGTATGACGTCATTCTCAGGGAGAGCAGGGCTCTGGTTCTCCATAGATATCGTTGCGTCGATACCAAAGCGGCGCATATCGGCGATCAGTTCGATCTGGCCAAAATGTGGACAGTTAAGATGAAGTTCGTACGAGGAAAATTGTCTGGTCTCTCCAGTATTGACAGGCAACCCGGAAACAAGCAACGTTTTGTTCAATCAGTTTCTGTAGACTCGTTCTTCCATCGGCTCTCAAACGCGTCTCGAGTCGACGAGCGGCGGAATTACACGAAACACGAAGTGGAGCGACGCGTATTTGAGAAGGGTTTCACTTCGGTATATGATCTGCCCGATCGCAAGATGCTAGCCTTTGTCAAAAACAGAGTGACGCACATGAGGGCACTGTTTCCACATCGTCGGCCACAGGTAAATCCGTTCCTCGATAAGAAGGGTAAACCTTTGGTGAAGATTGAAAAGATGACTCGTTCGATGACTATGACCAGATACAAGGTCGAAGCGGTGACGGAAGATGCTGTATCATTCAACATCAATTATCAAGGATCACTCGGAGCGTTGCAGCTGATGGTATGCCGATTCCTGAACGACAACATAAGTGCCGGCTGCAGAATAGCGTCAAACCTCTGGACGAGTAACGTGTGCACGACGTCCGACACGATTCACGCCGGTATTCTTGACACACACGCTTATCGTCAGAACTGCTTAGGCAGCGATGTCAGACTTTCGTTCCCAATGATGAACTTTCCGTCTCTGGTGACAATGTTTGACGACACCAACGAATCCAAGTCGAATTCCATCATCAGTCACAGAACGTCACTGAACACATGCCGTATTTTCGGCGACGAGCTCAAACAATCGCTTGATCAGTGTGCCGCCTTCATAGGCAAAGTTGCCGAAATCGATGAGGATCTGGTGGAGCTATTTTACAGGATCGGACGCCAGACCTACGAGTTACTACCGAGAAATATCGTGACGCTGATACATCTGCTATATCTCTACAAAGACGAGCACGGATACACATGCGACGACATCGTTGCCTTCTTCAGCGAGAGACTGCTGTGTTCCAGAATGTTGATCTCCTGTAATCGCGCGTTCACGACGGCTTCGACATACTCAAAGAAATACCGATCCGATGCGCTGGAAAACGTGAGCATCAAGTCAGCCAAGTATGCCAACGTCGCTCATCCTCGAGTAAGTCGCGTATCCCTGTTCGCTGCATACACCGAGCGATTCGGCGACGTCGGGTCACTGAGCACGAATCTTTTCAAACGGCGAGGCAGAAACTCGAATTTGATCGACCTAATTCTCAACTCCAAAGACGAATTCTTTGAATCGCACAATTGTCACGGGCTGATCGACCTACTCGCAACGAAGTATGCGCATCGACCCAACACGAGGATGGCAATCTCGTTGCTTTCCAACCATGATCGCAGTCTATGTAAACAATGCTTACCGATGACCTATATCGATACGAACATGTGTTTATCGCAATAGATTTACGAAATAAATAAACAGCGTGCTCCTGTTTTCTATGCAATACTGGTTGAATATCAAGTCTAGGGGTGCTAAAATGTACCAGAAAAGTTTCGAATCAGAATGATTCTCGGAATTCGTTTCAACAACGCGCACAGCCCGTTTCTCCTATGTAATACGGGCTGTGAGCGTTGTTGAAGTTTAAACAGAACTGACATGTTATGAAGCCATGCAACTTCTTACATTGACAACAGTTAGCATACAGCTTTGTAATGTATGGACTCATATAGGAAAGAGGGAACTGTACTGTCGTGACGATTGACAGCGCAAGTTGTAGGCAAAATATGACAACACATGTGATAAATGTGATGCTTTATTGGTTATACACAAATCGAAAATCTGTCAATCTTGAATTGACCAATGTCCCGTGTCACGAGTGCATGTGCGTGGCGGCGAGTTACTGTGTATTGCTGCCTCGAACGATCAGACATCAAACACGGCTCGGCAACACATTTTCCATCCCGATTGTTTAACGTGGACTGTGGACCACTGGCC
>JBEVXV010000902.1:0-9326 GCA_040505915.1 Sedimenticola sp.
TTTGTGCAGCTATCCAGAAAAAGTACAAAAAATGGACAATGTTATGGACCCACCTTAATAGCAGGTGAGTAATTGGGAATTAATCGCATCACCAAGGTGCGCGGTACTCTATACAGCATTACATGCTATGAGTTTTGAAAACGGCTCTTAAGTGGTGAATTAGGGATGGCCTTCGAGTCACCCCTTTTTTGTGCGGTGCTGATTTATGCTTTAGGGGAGTTCAATAGAGCTCAGTTTCATCATTCTGTAGCATGGTGGCAATCTCAAAGCGCAGCCGCTTATCTATGCCTAACCCTTGCCATCCACTATTATCGTCGAGGGCTGCTAGTGCCACCGGCAGGCCTTCGCTGTTGCGTATCACCAGTGTTTCGGTGGTGCCGTCACTGACCTGCTCGACGATCTGCCGTCCATACTCATCCTGATAGTCAATATCACCCTCTTCATCCCACTGTAGGCTCTGTTCGTCATCTAGTGTGACAACGGCAAGAGGGCGTCCATCCATGGTAGCGATGAAGTGATGAAGCTCATCAAGGGTGCGTTGGCGAGACTCATCTGTTTCAGCTTCATCGGAGAGCTTAAGCTTGTACTCTGTCATGGGTGTCCTTATATAGTCGTGATTCATAGCCGGAAATTTGGGTTATTATAAAACTGTTGGCGTAAGTTTCTACAGCCAACTTACATATTAAAGAGCTAATGGTAAATTTATGGAACACAAGAAGGTCAAAAAACGTCCTGGGAAAGTGATTCATGGCGCTGTCACAAAGCATGTAATTGATAAGGCAAAAGAGATCCGCACCCTTTACGGCCCCGTAATAGACTACCCTGTTGTGTTGCGTATTCTTGAGGATAGACGCTGTATTCGATACCCGGTCAAGATTGAATTTGTTTCCGAGGGTATTGAGCCGGGGCTTTTCGCCAAGACAGAGCCTCTCTCAGAGAGACTCGACGATGGTTACCTTATCTCTCTGCACAGCCACTTCGAGAATCTTCCCGACCAGCTGCCCGCACTGATCCTCTATCAGTCGGTATTGGTCAACTACGGTGACCTGGCCACTGCTGACGATGCAGAACTGTTCGGTTCAGCTATTCTCGGTATGGATCGCGATGCTTACTATGAGCAAATTGTCACCTTGACGGACGCTCTCTGGCCAGATGGCGGGTAGAGTCCGCTTAGGGTGATGCCTGAAGGAGGGTAGATCGGTAGGGTGTGTGCTCTTGGCGGTCCAGTAGCATAAGCCTGTCCGAGAATAGGGCAGGCTATAGGTATTCATTAGGGTAACTATTCAGCTGGGCTCGGGCTCGGAGTCGATTGCTCACATCAATGTGGGCAAATCGACTCCGACCCCTGGTGAAAACAGCCCCAAAATTAGGTACAGCTGAATAGTTACGGCGCTATTTACTGTGTGGCAAGCCAGTCGGCGATAGTACGCATCTCTGGCTCTGTGACGCCAGCCATGATACCTCTCATGACCATAGCTTGGCCATTACCACGGCTACCATCTTTGGTATCACGTAGCTGATTGTAGGTATAGCCAGCACTCTGTCCTGCAACCTTGGGATAGATAGGCATGATAGGTGTGCGACCGTCAGGGCCATGGCAGGATGAGCAGGCCTTGGCGACGAAGAGCTGTGAACCAGGGGCAGGGGCATCTTCAGCGCTCGCGCTCGATACCACACTCATAGCGGGTGCTTTTTCCGGCAGGCCACCAAGCCAATCAGAAACAGTTGTCATCTCTTCATCGCTGATCATGTACATCATGCTTTTCATCGCCATAGAGTGCGAATTGGTACGTGTGCCACTTTTGATATCCTTCATCTGGGCGAGCATGTAGGGTGCTTTTTGCCCAGCAAGCTTGGGATATTCATCCATGGCAGGTACGCGGCCTTCGGCACCGTGGCAGGCGATACAGGCACGTTCTACATAAAGGCCAGCAGCATCTAGTGCCAGTACAGGGCCAGCTAAAAGTGAAACGCTAATGGCCCCAAGGGCTGCGATAAGTGTCTTGTTAGTCGTCATTGCATAAATCCCCAAAATCGAGAAGTTGGACGAAAGAAAAGGGGGGCGTAGGGAGATCAGTTGAGCATCAGATGTACTTTTTATCCTGAGTCCGATCATCCTCTCCCTCTACGCATAATCAATTAATGTTGCCAGAATAGTCTCCTGTGACACTCAATCCCGGCTGTCGCCGGGAAGAGTTAATCCAGAAAAAATAATTACTGGGGTGTCACTTGTATCAGAGGCTTCTAATGCCCCGGACCATGCTTGACGCGCTCATGGTCGGCATTGAGCATGCCTTTTGGTAAATTAGGTGCAGGCTCAGGAATTAATTGGGCAAAGCCCGATTTTCTGCCAGCTTGCTGAATATCATGGGGGTTATGGCATTCGGTACAGGTCCACCACCGCTTCTTTCCACCTTTGCCCCACATGCCGATACGTTTGCCGTGGATACCTTCACGCCAGCGTCGCAGAACCTGTCCATGACATTTTCCGCAAAGTTTCTGAGGCTGGTTGAAGCTCACCTCATTGGCAAAGTTATCCGTCAGCTTGGTGCGATTATCTTTATGGTGACAATCCAAGCACCAGAGGGCACCTTTGCCGTGCTGCAGATTCATTGAATCGGGCACAATATCCTGGTGCATCAACAATGGACGTGGCAGTTTGTTTTGAGGAACCGGTACATACTCACCGTTGTGGCAGGCTATCGCACAGATCGTCAAAAGCTTGTTTTTATCGATCTCTGGCTCACGCGGTTTGACTACGGCCTCTTCATTGGCGTAATCCCCATCCCCCGGCATATCTCCCATTGGGATGGTGCCGTCAAAGGGGTCGCCCCACCATAGAACGCCACCGGTTGTCGGTGAACACTTAACATTGAGTTTGCCAGGGGCAATCTCACGCTGCTGGACCTGGCTTCGGCCATCCCTGCTTTCGAAACACTCTTTGCCCTTTGCGGGCGCCTCCCCAAAAACGGGGGAGGTCGACACGGTAGCCAGCAGGGTGAGGCCCACAGCTGAACTAAATAACCGATAATTAATCATCGTCTTTTGTCTCCTGAAATAGGTAGAGTCGGTACGCAACACTGCGCTGGGGTCGGTTCTTGACCACCCAGCTTAGGTTGCTGCCGCATCTGCCTTCTCTTTGTAGCTAATATCCCCGAGCAATACGCCAACCGCACCCTTGATAAGGACAGTGAGGATGAAGAAGCCAATTGCCCAGACGCCGATTACGACCATCAGTTCAACCGTGCTTGGTACGTATTCTGTGAACTCCCCGATAGGCGTAGGAATTAAGCCGGGAAGCATCAGGCCCATGCCCTTCTCAATCCAGATTCCTACAAATACACCGACACATAGGAAGGGGAGGATAGTCAGGTTTTTTCTTACCCGAGGAATCAGCAGCAGGATAAATGAGGTGATCATCAATGCCATGGCGGTCCAGAAGAAAGGCACCAGTCCATGCAGTCCATTGTGACCAAACATTAGATATTGCAGTCCCATAGAGTGCTCAGTGCTGGCGTACAGCTCTGTGACAACCTCTGACAGGGCAAGAAATAGCGCAATACCGAGACACCAGACAACTATCTGAGAGAGCATATGTAGTGCCTCATCAGCGATCTTCATGGGAGTGTATTTGCGCACTAGCATAAAGACGATAATGATCAGAGATGGGCCGGCTGCAAACGCAGTGGTGATGAACTTAATCGGCATCACTGAGTGGAACCACATGGGTCGTGCTGGCATGGTGTTGATCAGGAACGCAGTCACTGTATGGATGCTTAGCGCCCAAACGATGGCAATAAACACCACTGACAGATAGAACGGCTTGTTGAGTGGCTTGTTGGAGTACTTTTTGAACAAAAAGTAGAACCCACCAATAACATTAAGGATCAGATAACCTAACAGCACAAGTACATCCCAGGTCAGCATGGCGTTGGGCCAGTTGAAGATCCCTATGACCGGAAAGATATGCCAGAGTCTGTCCGGCCGACCCATATGGGCGGTTACGAACAGCATGCACATGATTACTGCGGCGATGGCCAGCATCTCTCCGAGTACAACGATCTTGTGTAGCTCTTCGTGATGATAGACGTAGGCGGGAAACACAACGGTTACCGCCGCTGCCGCGACACCCACCATAAATACAAAGCTGGCTAGATAGAGTCCCCAGCTGACCTGATCGGTGAGGTTAGTGACGATCATGCCGTCACGGATCTGAACATATTCACCATAACCCCAGAGCATGATGAAAAAGGAGAGGAACAGCATCCAGGCCCAGAACATGAGACCACCGGTAAAACCGGCGCGGATAAAATCGATTGCGAATTGGAAAAAGCGTTTCACGTGATGCCCCTTAATCCATGAAGTAGAAAAACTTGGGATAGGTATTGAGGTCGGCGCGCAGGCGGAAGACCTTTTTGGTCTGCAATACCGTGCGAATGTCGCTCTCAGGATCCAGTAGATTACCAAGCTTGCGTGCACCAACCGGACATACCTCAACACAGGCGGTCCAGCGGCCCTTACGGGTACGCTGTACACAGAAGGTACACTTCTCAGCGACACCCTTCATGCGTGGTCTGTTGCCCAGGTAGTGGGTCACTGGGTTCATCTCTTCGTTCGGAAGCGATGGCTCACCCCAGTTGAAACGGCGTGCCCAGTAGGGGCAGGCGCCGATACACATACGGCAGCCGATACACCAGTTGTAATCGATGACGACAATGCCGTCGGGATCACGATAGGTGGTCCGAACCGGGCATACCTTGACGCAGGGAGGCTTTTCACACTGCATGCACTGCATGGGCATGTAGAAGGCATCCTTCTCAGGAACCTGGTTGGCCTCGTAGTAGTGCTGACCCTCAAGTACGACCCCTGAAGGCTTGTACGCATTGCCGCCGACCTGAATACCGTAGTCTCCAGGATAGCCTGCATTGTCGCGGTCCTCCGTAGAGAACTGCCCCTTTTCCAGGCGCAGCACTCGAATCCATTCGATCTGTTGCTCATCACCACGGGATTGGTTGTTCTCGGCGACACACGCTTTAGCGCAACGTCGGCAGCCAATACACTTCTGAATGTTCAGTGCATAGCCGAAGAGCACACCATCCATTGCGAGTGAGCCGTCGACGGTGACCTCTTTGCCAAACTCTTCAGAGTAGCGTTTCTCAAGCCTGTCGATCGCTTCCTGCTTCTCCTCATCCGTCATCAGACGGTAGTTTTTCTGAAAATGCTCGGACCATTCGACATTTGTTGTCGCCTTGGCCTCTTTAGGCGTGGAGAGGAGCATGGCGGCTCCAGAAAGCGATGCTGCGCTGTAAGTGCCTGCTTTGCGCAAAAAATCGCGACGGGAGGCACTCTCTGCTCCATTTGTTTTGCTGTCTTCTTTGGACATAAAATTACCCCCTGGTCGATTTAAAATCGAGTAAACCGGAGCGGTTGAAAGTTGATTGAGAGGCGAATCTCATACCTGCCAATGAGCGCTTCATACCTTGCTGGAGTAGCTGTCGATGAATGAATTCACCATCTCAGCCTTCTCTTCGTCAGACATAAGCACATATTCACGGTTACGTAGTTCATCTTCGCCTGCGTGATTATCTTTTACGTAGGGGCCTTTCATATCAGGCCGTGGAGCCGAATCGACAATTGACTTTGCCAGTCCTGCAGTACCTGTGATGGAGGCCGCACCGAAGGCGGCACGCTTAAAAAAAGTTCGTCTCGTAACGCCGGCATTATTGTTCAGTGCCTGCTGTGGATCTCGGTCACTCTGCTTAGCAAATAGCCGCTGCCAGATAGCCGTTATCGATTGTTTCAACATGTTAAAACACTCCTTTGGGTGATTCCAGTTACTTATAGTTGTACAAGATCCACCCGGTTGGATTTGAAATCTACTTTGGTCACACTTCCTAATATCTCGAAAAGCGAACAACTCACCTCTCAACACATTACCCTTTTGATTAAGGACTATGATGACGATCCGGTATGAACGAAATCACACTCCAATGAGCAGTGGTAAGTATCACGCCAGTGCACAATCCACTCAATTTATCACATCAATTTGTAGAATGTAATCATGAATTTTTAGCAAGTGCTAAATGTCACACATATTCAAAAACATGACGCAATGACATGATATGTAGTGAAAATCTCTATACCACTACTATCTATAGGGTAAGGCGATTGAGGTGCTCACTCGGTGCCCTGTCAAACCTCCAGCGCGCTTCGAGAAGGCGCTCCTATGTCCGTAGGTGCGCCGCCCTCGGGGCGACGGGGATTTGCACCTATGGCACGGACTTTTTGAGAAGTTACGCCGTGATTAGATACGCGTCGTAAATAAAAAGGAGATAACCCACACTATCAACCGGTAATTGGTGGAAATTATGCTAGAATTCGCGCTATTTATTTTTTGTCGGCAGAGGTCAATTAGATGTATCGCGAAGAGATCAAGGTTCTGGACTGTACCATCAGAGATGGCGGGTTGATCAATAACTATCAGTTTACGGACGACTTTGTGAAAGCGGTCTACCGTGCGGCCTGTGACTCAGGCGTGGATGTGATTGAGCTGGGGAAGAAGCTCACCGAGAGTGATGAGTACACCCGGGAGAAGTACGGTAAGTGGAACTTCTGTGACGATGATGACCTGAAACGGGTGATCGACTCTCATGAGAGCGAGTATCGGCCACTAATCGCGGTAATGTTTGATGTCGGCCGGGTCGACTTTTCCGTCTTGAAACCAGCCGATCAGGCACCGTCGGATATGATTCGAACCGCTTGTTACGTTGCTGATATCGATAAGGGTATCGATTTTGCGAAACGCTCAAAGGATCTGGGCTATCTCACCACCATCAACATAATGGCGCCTTCGGCGGCTATTCGTACTGACCTGATCGAAGGTCTGGCGCAGATCAATGAGGTGGAAGAGCTGGATTACCTCTACCTGGTCGATAGCTACGGTGCCTTCTACTCTGAGCAGGTCTCCGATTATCTGAAGCTGTACAAGAAGTATGCACCGAACAAAGAGCTGGGCTTTCACGCCCACAATAACCAGCAGTTGGCCTTCTCAAACACCCAGCAGGCGATTATTGACGGCGTCAATATGCTCGATGCCACCATTAACGGCATTGGTCGCGGTGCCGGTAACTGCAATCTTGAGCTGTTGTTGAACTTCCTCAAGAACCCAAAGTTCGATGTGCGCCCGGTCTACAAGGCGATCCAGGAGCACCTTGTTCCTTTAAGGGATGAGATTGAGTGGGGGTTCAACGATATCTACGGTATCAGTGGTCACCTCAATCAGCATCCCCGTGCCGCTATGAAGTGCAGGGGCGATGATAAGGTCAGAGATCTGTGCCACGAATTCTATCTCGCCTCTACCCGGATGGATGAAGATACCCTGGCTTGATGTAGAGAAGAGGGATTGTTACTCACCAGAAACAGCTGAATTCTGCCCCTGCCGGGATTCAGCTGTTCCAGTGGCTTGCCGGATTGCACCTCTGATCCATCGCGCTGATTTGACCTGTTAGTTGACGCATCAGGACTTCCCGAACTCACTTTTAAGTGCTTTGATGAGTGAGCTGAAATCGAGGTGTTCAGCGATCTCATGAATTAACTCTGCCAATCGTGGATCTAGCAACCTGACCCGCTCCGCCAGCAGCCCTGCGTCATCTATACCGTACTCCGCCCGCCCCTCTACCACTTCATCGACGTAGCTTGTTGCTGGGTCCCGCTCCCTGAGCGCTACATCAAGACCCTCTTGACGGTAGTAACCCTTCTCGATGGCGGCGTAGTAACCAGCAAACTGGAAACTGTGGAACCACCTTAGTTGAACGGTTAACGGCTCAAGGGCGAGCGCCACTCCACCGTTTGACCAGAGGAACGTGCCTGCCAGAAGGCTCAGGATAAGGCTGCGGTGACTTGGTTTCATGATACTGTTCAAATTGAACGATAATATTTAATGGCTATGCACAATAATCCTGTAGTTCTGTGCGGGAGCGAGCTTGTTGGCGAAGAGCATGCGGCGGTCTCTCGGGCCGTGATGAAACAACCATCATGGTAGATATATTCATTGCGCTTCGAGAAAGCGCTCCTACAAGGAAGTGAGCCATTAAATATAACTTGACTCCGACCCCGTGCACCCACTGAATAGTTACTCCTCAGTATAGATAAAAACCAGGATTAGTCAGTGCCGCAGGCACTCTATTGGGGTTTCCTGAAGCAAGCCGTCTTCCGTGGAAAATCACTATGAAAACGCCAGTTCTTTTTTCTTGCGGAGGGTGTTGAAGAAGCGCTCTTTGTAGGTTGATTTGGTCGGTTATCGAAGCGTAACGTAACTTCTCAATAACTCAGTGCAGATGGATAACTTTCAGGTAGGTGCAGTGACACCTTTTCAGAACGTACAGCAGCAGGGATGCGGCTGTGAGCGTACAGGAACCTATTCACTGCGTCTCCTGAAAAGATGTTACGGCACCCCTATGGCACGGACTTTTTGAGAAGTTACAACTTGTCATTAGCTACCTGTGACAAGGCAGCGAAATCTACAGCCCAGATTCCCACTCAACAACCTTTACATGGAAGTGTGAATACTTTTGTGAACGAGAGTTTAGGGCGTCATACAGTTTTTTGCATGGTAAGGAGAGTCGCCACAATTTGAAGCAGAGTAACTTCTGCGTGGTAGTCGTGTTGCCTTTGTACCTGTCGTAGAGTTCCTGGAGTTCGGCTAGAGATAGATTGGCTCCATAATCGTGATAGAGCCTCCCCTTGCGAGACACGGCAAAGCGCTCATCATTTTTCAGCTCTTTCGCATTCCACCACAGTGGCTCCATCTCCATAAGGACTTCACCGTTACTTTTTGAATACCCTGTGATTTTTACCGAAGACGCCATGATAGTTACCGCTAAAAGAAGATTAGTTAGTTGTTTAAGTAATTGATAACTATATAACTAATACTTATTCATGTCAACGTAAACCAATAAATGCCCGCATATGAAAACGGGCATGCTCCGGCAGATAGTGGAACGATTGGCCTTCGGGGCAGGCGAGTCGGGCCAGGCAGCCGCAGTTCAGGCATTCAGCGCCCACAGCTTCTGTCAGGTGACGGATGCAGCGGCTGCTAAGGTAACGGTTATCGGTAAATGCCATAACCGGACACCCCTGTAGACAAGGTTTGGAGGTACAGTGGTCGCAGGGTGACTCGGCAACAGGAGGCGGAGACGTTGAATTATAGAGGGGCTCGGCTAGTGCCAAGGCAAAGCGGTAGGCGTGCCACAGACCGTACCGAGGATGAATCTTTATCAGCAGCGGGGAGGTCGCTGTTGGCTCTCCCTTGTTTGCCCAGGTTAAAA
>JBEVXV010000903.1:0-6264 GCA_040505915.1 Sedimenticola sp.
CGCAGGGCGATTTACGGTTGACTGGTGCGCTCTGAGCGGTTGGAATGCTCGGCTCTGAATATGGCGAATGTCGCATATAATATGAATCGGTGTGACTCCGATCGACAGGGACCGGTTTTGGCGGAACTCACACCAGTAATGTTATATGACAATACGGTAGTGAAAGTACCATATACTACAGACACAGGTCAGAATGTGCAGCGTTCTGCACAATGTAGCGATGTTTTGTCACATAGTCCGGCAGCCGATTACTGCTTTTCGGCAAATAGCGATTCTATGGACAGTTTTCGTTGTGAAAGTGGGCGTGTACTGGAATCGTGTGACGACAGCGGTGATGCATCATTGATGTACATGGGTACGGACCACGACTCAACAATTGAGGGGCGGGTTACACGGCTATCGAACCTATACAGAACTTTTCCCAAGGACATGTTTGTCAATAGGATGATTACCACTTATAGCTCATCTGAAGCAAAAATAGAAGACATTCGTCTGGAGCTATTTGAATACTTGAAAGCTCTTGAAGACTTCCCGTATGGATCGCAGGTGGAGCTTAAGAAGCGAATTCACACCAGAAGCGGCGAGTCTGTGGTCATCAAATTATGCAGAGACATACACGTGATCCTGTCCGTTATTGACGGTGCAGAATTTAGCGACCTGACAGATGTTATCAGCCTGCCACGACCTACAAAATCACGTAATTCACAGGCTGTATCGCGCAATTGTTCGCCATCTGACTGCGCCTGTTCAGCTGAAATACAGTCTATGAAGGATATAGTAGCTCAATTGAGAGCGGACATCTTGATGCTGAAACAAAAGCATACCATCACAGAAATACAGGGAGAACAGTTTAAAGACATTGACCGCACAGTAATGAGCATGATGTCGGATATTAAACAAATGAACGATGTAATATCTACGCGTACAAACTGTATTGAGGCAATGATCAGGAATGTGATAGATGAGCGTAGCTTGGGTCCCGTTAACATACGGAACGACATAGATGTCTTGTTTAGGAAACTGAACTCGCTAGAACTGAACTTTCATTCCGTATTAACCGAAAATGTCAATATATTGTCTAACCATAAAGGTTCAAGGTCTAATACAGAAAGTGATCACGTGATTAGTGATTGTTTGTGTGTGGCGACTGCGGCCTGTCCGGTTCCAGTTGTCTCATCCAGGCTGCGTGTAAATCACGCAGCCTCGGAGGGGGCGACTGGACTTGGGGTGGCTTCAGCTGCCTCGGGCGCAAACCAACACGTATCACATGATCCCATGGGCTATCGCAGGTCTAATGATGAAACAGTTCCTAAGCAAACAGCAAATGTGTATAACAATGTGGGGCCTATAGTGGATGTTGGTACCGGGTCGGTGGTTGATGTTGGCTCGACATCTACTCCAATCACCCATATAGAATGTACCCAAATGTCTGTACGCAGCAAAGTTAATTGTGAATTTGGTGTGGGTTCCGTGCACACATCTACCACCCATCCAGCGAACTCCCAGTGTGTTAGGGACATGAGTAGCGTAACAAATAACAGTTGTGTTAATCAGTGTTCCAACCATGGTACCCGTGATGACCTCACCATACCCGCTGATCCACAATTATGTAACACTGTTGGGTTGTCCACCAGCGTCATGGATGTGTATCAGAAACCGGTGTCAGGGTTACAGGCAAACTCTGGTGATGACATCACGTACACCACGGCAATAAGCGATCAGTCAACACCAGTGACATGCTCTCCAGGTATAATACCAATGTATGTTGATGCCTTGCATGATATTGCTCACAAAACTGGTAATACAGATACTGTTACAAGTGGGTCCCAGACACATGCACCTCCGCCTTTGACAAATTCCACTCCGGTATCCGCTAGTGTCCAGTACTCGGATAGCATCTCACATGTTGGCTGCACTGCTCGTCCTCTGTACTCATCTGCCGTAAAAGGTGTATACGTTAACGCACAGTCTCCTATAGCCTGTAGTCCAATGGCCACCCGGTTGAATCATAGCAGTGATGATATGTATATTGCCTCTACACTGCCTCAACGTCTTGCGTCTACATCGTTTTGCAATGCCGTTGCCAGTAGCACCATAACTTCAGGTGTATTTAGTGGCTCTGCTGGTGATTCCAGTGCAGGATGTATGTTGGCGCAAACAGCTACTGGTAATCTGCAGTCTATATCAGACGAAAACGTTAACAGTGTTAATACACAGGGTCAAAAACCGGTTGACTTGAATATTTGTAATGGTAATACAGTCGATGCAACGTACAACTGTTTAGTTGACACAAATAACGCATTTACGCGTAGCTATAGTTCCGTACTAATTGGGCGGGACGGAACGAACGTACCTTTGCCGAGCATGCAGAGTGTCTACAGTAACAGCGATAACTTACCAGTGTCTAACAATTCACGTACTCATAATGAGGCGGTCGATGGTATGAACACTCGGGATCGAAATAAACATTATCCCGAGTATGTAGACAGGTATAACCCGTACCTATATCCGGACGACCATGGCGTCTCCACGCCTGTAATCGAGGGCGCCCGTGTAGGTGGAAATCAAATTTCGCGCGTTCAGTACACTGCAGCCCATGGTGTGGCGGGAGGTGGTGCTCCTCAGTCGGCACCACAATCCACTATACCTACCGTTATAAATAGGCGGCCTACAGACTTAGAGTCCAACTCTGACGACGAGGACTTTGCCCTTCACGTTAGAAAACGTACTAAACGGTTCTATGTGGGTGGGTTTAAACCATCTATGACAGAGAATAAACTGTACCGATATGTCACAAAACGTGGTCCAACAGTAACTCATATCCGGATATTTAACCAACGACGGTATAGTGGCATAGTCATACGGCTAAATATTGAGGCAGATGGGTACAGTTCTCTTGTAGAGCAGCCAGGTTTCTGGCCTAGAGGTGTGACATGTAGACCATGGTTGTCTCCTGGTAGATATCGGTCAGAAGTGAATGACCGTTCGTACAACCAATATGAAGGGAACATGTATGCTATGAACACTCGGGATCCAAATGAACATTATCCAGAGTATGTAGATAAGTATAACCCGTACCTATATCCGGACGACCATGGGGTCGACGTTGATTAGGATTTTACCACATTTCTCTTGCATGGCAAACACAAACTTACTCATAATGGCAGCTCTTACATTTCTTACATGGAACGTTACTGGTATAATGTCGAGTAGCTCGTATTTGTCTGATATTCTGAATTCCAAATCTGTTGACATTTGTGGTATTGCCGAACACTGGCTGTATGAACATGACCATCATTTCATGGACTGCATTAACAGTCAATATACTTGTTATACAAAATCAGACGTAGATCTGCGTTTGCCAGGCAACAGGCGTGTAGGTAAAGGTGGGGTTGCCCTACTTTGGAATAAGCGTCTCTGTAATTCCATTACCCCGATACATGTTGATGACCATCGTATCATAGGTGTCCAATATGAAATGTCACGTACTGCATATATGTATATTTTCCAAGTATATATGCCTTCAAGTAATCACCCCATTGAGGTATTCCGTGACTATGTGGACATTGTGCATGATGTATACTGTCAATACGCTGATAAAGGTCTTGTCGTCATGATGGGTGATTTTAATGCCCATCTTAATGGCAGTACATTTATCAAAGATGTAGATGCTAGGGGTATATACTTGGATAATATGATGTCAAACACCAACATTGCTGCTGTTAATACAATGGATCTCTGTTCCGGTGCTAACGCAACATTTGTGACATACGATGGTGCGCATAGTTCGATGATTGACCACATTCTCATTGGAAAAGAGCAAATGGACATAATTCGTTCATGTGACATTATTGATGATGAAGATGTCCTGGTGGTGTCACGACATAGACCCATTGTTTGTACATTAGGCTTACCCTATATGTCTCAGGATAGTGACACGAATGTTAATATCCCACGTACAAACTGGAACAAGGCAAAACCGGAACACATCTACCACTATGAGCAAAGTGTAAGTGTAGCTTTAGCTGGAAATACCGAATTAAATGCGATAGCAGTTAGCCACGAAAACATCAATTCAGCATATACCGATATTGTGAAAACGCTTAATGACTGTAGTGATAAGTACATTCCTAAATCCTCATTCAAACACTTCCTAAAGCCATACTGGAATCAATCACTTGAAGAACTTCACCGAAAACAGTCGGAGCTACGTATTGAATGGATCCGCCAGGGTAGACCACGTGATGTTAATAACGTGCACTATAAACGTTACAAAAACGCAAAACGTATGTTTCGCAAACGCCACAGACAGTGTGTAATTACGTATCTGCAGGAACAGAATGAAGAAATTGACCGAGCTGCTGAAATAAACAGTGATGACTTCTGGAAATTATTCAAGAGTAGGAAAAGGCAAAGTTGCACGGCTGCTGGTTCTGAAATTAAATTCGAAGGTACTGTATATAGGGACGCCGAATCAATAGCGGTCCAGTGGGGAGGGTACTTCCAAAACCTATACACGCCGACAGACGACCCAGGATACTCGGATGAACACAAACAGTTTATAGAACAGCAAATGGAACATGTGTATTCCACTGTGGACAATAGTTCTGTTGACCCATCGTGCGCCGGATTTACATGTGATGACGTCAAAAGTGCTATCAATAAACAAGCGGCAAAGTCAAAAGCATCCGGTAGTGACAAAATCGTGTACGAACACTTGTTACATGGCGGATATACCCTGAATACAGTGTTAGCAAACTTTTTCTCGGCAATATTCACTTCTGGACACATTCCTCAGGATATGAAGAAAGGAACCATCATTACACTTCACAAAGGCGGTAAAAAACGAAAAGATGATCCTGACAATTATCGTGCCATCACATTGTCGTCTGTTCTGCTTAAAATATATGAACGGTTATTATTGAACTGCCTCCCCCCGCAGCTTCTAACAACGTCCCCTCTACAAGGAGGTTTCCAGAAAGGAATAAGTTGCCAGATGACTTCATTTCTTCTACGTGAGAGTGTATACTACGCACGTGAAAATGGCAGCAAACTGTATGTGTGTTTTTTAGATGCCCGAAAAGCGTTCGATACCGTCTGGCACACGGGATTATTCTACAAACTGTCGTCTCTAGGAATTAGCCAAACAGTGCTTAAATCATTCATAAACATGTATACGGATATGAAAAGTCAGGTAATGCACCAAGGTCACACGTCCAACTGGTTTAGCATAGCACAGGGTACGCGTCAGGGTGGGGTAAGCTCCCCATTCATGTACATTTCCTACATCCACGAACTCCTGCAACGTATAGCTGAGTCACCAACGTCTGGACTTGTTATGTACGATGAAAACTGCAGCTGTCCCACTGTAGCGGACGACATGGTTCTTGTGTCACTATCAAGAAACGGTCTCTTGGAAATGATGAACACATGCTACATCTACTCACAGAAATGGCGCTATAAGTATAATGCTGATAAATGCAAAACGATCGTGTTCAATGAAGCGAAATCTGACTATAGTACTAGTAACCGTACATGGAAACTGGGTGATAAAGTTGTACACGAAACAGAACAATACACACATCTTGGAATTATCTGTAATAAATATATGAATTTGGAGTTTAATAGCACAGACGCATGCAACAAATTACGAGGAACATTCATGAGCCTAGTGAATAGTGGTATTAATAAATACGGCTTTAGCCCATTGACAGCAAAACGTATCTACGAGCTAATAGTTTTACCCAGGGCGCTTTTCGGATGTGAGTTATGGAATCGCCTGTTACCAAATGACATTTTGAGACTGGAACGCGCACATAGACTATGTATCAAATACATACAGGACATACCACGGCGCACAAAAACAGACATTGCTTTGAACGCGATCGGCTGCCTCTCGCTGGAATCTGAAATAGATAAAAATAAACTTAGATTTTTTGGACAATTATGTACAGTGCAGTGTCATAAGCGTTTTCGTTCAGTGTTTGCAAATAGACTGACGGCATACCTTACAAACCCTTCAACAGTGGAAGGGTTTATTCCAGACATAGTGCGTATCCTTCATAAGTACTCGCTTTTCCCATTCCTGGAGTCGTTTCTACAAACTGGCCGGTTTGTAGTCAAGTGCCGATGGAAGGAACTCGTGCGAACAGGAATTGTTGATTTTGAAAGGTGTTCGATACATAGTCGCTCAGGCGCAGGTGATCCACTTACAGATTTGGTAAATACTGACGATCCGCTGACCCCTTGTATTCTGTGGCAAGT
>JBEVXV010000904.1:0-3427 GCA_040505915.1 Sedimenticola sp.
TATTGAATTACGGTGAAGAATATGGCACTAGGCATGACCGTATGGCACATGAGAGACAAGACGACCATTCATACAGGCTAGGGGATGTGAATAACCACTCCTACAGAAATGAAAATACCCAAATACCGAATAATATAGGAAACAAGAAACCAGCCACATACGATGGAAAAACAAGTCTGCAGGACTACCTGGTACAATTTGAAATGATTAGTGACATGAATGGGTGGAACAATACAACCAAAGCTATGGAGTTAGTCATAAGTTTGAGAGGCACAGCACAAACTATACTGAGTGACATACGTCCAGAACTCAGAAAAGACTATGACCATCTAGTTAAAGCATTAACAGATAGGTTTGAACCTAGTAACCAGTCTGAACTTTATCGGTGTCAAATTAAGAGCCGGCTACGCAACAAAACAGAAACCCTTTCAGAACTAGGTCAAGAGATAAAACGTCTTGTCAGAATGGCGTACCCACAAGCAACAATCGAAGTAAGAGAACAGCTAGCTAAAGACAGCTTTATTGACGCACTGAATGACAGTGACTTACAGTGGCCAGTACGACAAGGGCGACCTGAAACAGTTGATGATGCTGTACAATTGGCACTCGAATATGAGTCATATTTAGCTGGTAGGAAACGCACTATACAGAATCAAAGGCAGGTGAAGTTCGACTTAAATGACACAGGGACTGAAGTACAGATTAATGATATTGTCGGTAGACTGGCAAAAATTGAAAATGCAGGAAGAAGCAGGAGCAATATGCCACCAAATAACCCAAAACATAAACAATCGCAGTGTTATAGCTGTGGGGAAACTGGTCATTGGCGGAGGGAATGCCCACATCGTGACAGACGAAATGATCATCCATACAACAAATATCACAATTATCAGGCCTACAATGCGGGGAACGGTGCCCAGAACAACAACTACGACCACTTATACAATAAAGAAGGGCCACATAACTATCAGAGAGCTACAGAAGGCGTAAATAATAACAACCAAGGCAGATTTCAGGGAAACTGGAATTAGCTGGTGCTACGGGTCATGTATCAGCTGTTGATGAGAAAATGAGACCCAATGAACTTAATTCAAAATCAAATTTAAAGAGAAATAATGATGGACTGTATATAAGAACTAAAATTTGTACAATAGAAGTAAACGCCCTACTTGACACCGGATCCACTACCAGTATTATACATCCAATGAAATATTATTCCCTACCTGTTGAAATACGACCAAAGCTGGAGGATAGCGACGGCGTATTGCGCATGGCTGATGGCGGGTTGGTCAAAGTTGAGGGTAAAACTACATTACCACTCCACATAGAAGGAAGAACATACTACCAAGAAGTTATTGTCGCCGATGTGGAAGCACCATTGGTTATGGGGTATGACTTTATGCTAAAGAACTCGTGCAACATAAACATTGGTGAGGGAATATGTAGTATAGGGAACCATGAAGTTAAGTGCATGCTAGAGAGTGAAATGCCGTCTGTCTTCAAGATTGCACTAACGAAAACAGTCATTATCCCGCCCTTAACAGAAATTATAACAACAGGCAAATTTACTGGTCACAAACCACATTTTACACACGGCATGGTGGAACCAGCGAGTGAAAAACTTGTAGAAAAGGGAGTACTGGTTGGCAAAGTCTTAGTAGACTCCACTACAGACAGCATTCCCATGCGAATTATGAACATATCAGACTCGCCACAAATAATTAGGGCAAATCAAGTAGCTGGCAGTTGTTATCCAGTTGCTATTGAAAATAATAAGCCAGGTGCAGAGAATACATTAAATGTGAACAAAATATCGAAAACAACATTAGAATCTATGACACTACCTCCACACTTGGAATGTATCTTCGAAGAATGTAAAGCAACCCTTGATAATGAACAATTGATGAAGGTTAAAGCTTTATTACTGAAACATCAGTCAGTTTTCTCAAAAACCAAATCAGACCTCGGCTACGTAGATGTAATTCAACACAGAATCAATACAGGATTGGCACCACCTATCAAGCAAGCACCACATAAGGTCCCATTAACGCAAAGAGACGAAGTCAATCAGGAAATTGATCGGATGTTGGACATGGGGATAATTGAACCAAGCGCCAGTCCATGGGCAGCGCCAATTGTACCAGTCAGGAAGCCAGATGGATCCATACGAATATGCTCAGATATGAGAAAACTCAACACGGTCATCTTAAAAGATCAGTACCCATTACCGCGAATTCAGGATTGCTTAGATTCTCTGAAAGGGGCAAAGTATTTTAGTACACTGGATGCGACCAGTGGATTCTTCCAACTAAGTATTCATCCTGATGACATGGACAAGACTGCCATAACATGTCACAAGGGACAATTCCGGTATAGAGTTTTACCCATGGGACTAGCAAATGCCCCAGCTACCTATCAACGGCTCATGGAATTTGTAATGGCAGGACTACAGTACGAAACATTGCTTGTATACATGGACGACTGTATTGTGCATGCTGATAATTTTGAAGAGCATATCAACCGCCTTGATGAAGCACTAGCAAGGTTCAAGTCGATTAATCTGAAATTATCACCGAGAAAATGTCATCTGTTCCGGATGGAAACAAAGTTCCTAGGTCATGTGGTTTCCGAGAAAGGCATTTCTACTAACAAAGACAAAATAGCAGCCATTAAGGATTGGCCAGTACCGACAAATGAAAAGGAAGTAAAAAGCTTTGTATCACTTTGCTCATATTATAGACGATTTGTGAACGGATTTGCGACAATAGCAGCACCACTACACAAACTTACGCAGAAACAAGAAAAGTTTGTTTGGACGCAGGAATGCCAGCAGGCATTTGAAACCTTGAAACAAGCACTCATCACAAGCCCCACATTGGCTTATCCAAACACACATGACCCATATATCCTCGATTGTGATGCAAGCTCATTCGCCATAGGCTCAGTCCTATCACAAATACAAAATGGTATAGAGAAACCAATTGCCTATTATAGTCGAGTACTACACAAAACAGAGAGAAATTGGTGCGTAACCAGGAGGGAACTGTTTAGCATTGTAGAGTCAGTGACCCACTTTCATCAGTACTTATATGGGTTGCCATTCACAGTTAGAACAGACCATAGCGCATTGCAGTGGCTACTGCAGTTTAAGTCACCATCGGGTCAGTTAAGCAGATGGCTGGATACACTTAGTGTATATGATTTCACAATAAAACATAGGAGTGGGTCAGCACATCGAAATGCTGATGGGCTTTCTAGACGTCCCTGCTCTTCCTGTACGCATTGTGAGAGAAGGGAGAAGGAAGACCAGAAGGAAGCAGTAGGTGAAAATGAAGAACATACATGCAGAGTAACAACACGGTCACAGAAGAGCACGGGAACTCGGACATCAGACACAGAACAGAGAAAATTGCCGACATATTGCGGC
>JBEVXV010000905.1:0-9344 GCA_040505915.1 Sedimenticola sp.
GGGCCGTGGAGTTCGTAGACCTTGGACTCATCCAGCTTGCCCGGGTAGGTCACCACGTTGATGTGCTTGGCGTGCTCCCAGGCGAATACCAGTGCTGAGACGATAATGCCCACCACCACTGCAATTGCCAGATCGGTGGCGACAGTGACGGCAGAGACCAGTACCAGAACAAAGGCGTCTGCGCGGGGGATTTTCCCCATGATTCTAAGGCTTGACCACTCAAAGGTGCCGATCACCACCATGAACATTACACCGGTGAGGGCGGCCAGAGGAATCATCTCGATCAGACCGGAAGCGAAGAGAATAAACATCAGCAGGAAGAGAGCTGCGGCGATACCGGAGAGGCGTCCGCGCCCGCCGGAGTTTATGTTGATCATGCTCTGGCCGATCATAGCGCAGCCACCCATGCCGCCGAAGAGGCCGGTAACGGTATTGGCAACGCCCTGACCGACGCACTCTTTGTTGCCGCGACCACGGGTCTCGGTGATCTCATCGATCAGGCTGAGGGTCAGCAGTGACTCGATCAGACCGATGGCCGCCAGGATCACTGCGTAGGGGAAGATGATGGTCAATGTCTCCAGGTTGACCGGCACCATGGGGATATGGAAGCTGGGGAAGCCGCCGGCAATGGAGGCGAGGTCGCCTACCGTCCGGCTCTCCATGGCGAAGCCGATTACCAGCAGAGTAACCACGAAAATTGCGACGAGTGACGAGGGTATCGCCTTGGTGAGCTTTGGCAGGAAGTGGATAATCGCCATCGTTAGCGCAACCAGGCCAAACATCAGCCACAACGGCATGCCCTGGAGCCACTGCATCTCACCTGCGGCATCCTTGACCTGAAATGTGTTGAGCTGGGCAAGGAAGATGACGATGGCCAGGCCGTTGACGAACCCAAGCATCACCGGGTGGGGTACCATGCGGATGAATTTTCCCAGTCGCAGAGTACCCACCAGAATTTGGATCAGTCCCATCAAAACCACTGTGGCAAAGAGGTACTCGACACCGTGTTGTGCAACCAAAGCTACCATAACCACCGCAAGGGCGCCGGTGGCACCGGAGATCATGCCGGGACGGCCACCAATCACCGCAGTAATCAGGCCGACAAGAAAAGCGGCATAGAGGCCGACCAATGGCTCCACTCCAGCGACGAAGGCGAAGGCAACTGCTTCAGGCACAAGGGCAAGGGCGACGGTAAGGCCGGAAAGAACATCGTCCCGAGGGCATCCCTTATCGGTACATCTGAAATCGAAAAACATCGTCTACCTCGTGCCGTGGGTTTTAAGGCATGAAAAAACCGGCTACTTTAGCAAATTATGCTTTTCTAATAAACGATTAGTTTAGTTGAGTGAAAAGAGTGGCAAATAGTAATGGTATTTATTCAGCACGGTAATCTGGAACTCAGGCGTAGGAGTGAACTTGTTCACGAAGAGCGCGTTTCGTAGTCCATCGCGAACAAGTTCGCTCCTACAACACCTCTGTTCCACCATAACTGTGGTTTTCAGGATAAAAAGGCACAAAATGCGAGTTTATGTGTGCAAATGATTATTTTTTAACTCAGAAGCGGCGAATGTCAGGGGTGAGCTGAGTAGTTACCACTTTATCATAATAAAAAAAACCAGATGCCCGGTTGGGCATCTGGTTTTCAGTTTTACTCAAGCGGTAGTTCAATGATCCCGGCCGTCCAGGCCGGGATCATGGAGTCGCCTGTTTAATCTGCAATCGCCATTGCAGTGCTGCCTTCCTTGCGGGTAACCAGCTTAGCTATACGCTTGGTGTGCTCATAAATGCGTTTGAAGTTCTCCATGATATCCGTCTGGAGAGTAAAGGCCACCATCTCCTGGGGCGTATGATCTTCCTGCAGCAGTAGCATCTGGCGCTCCCTAACCAATCTGTCCATACCACCAATGATCTCATCTTCCAGTTTGAGGATTTTCTCTGCGGTATCTTTGTGATCATGCTCAAGAGCGGTCATGGCCGTTTTGAAGGCATTGACTATTTTTCTATGGTAGTCATTGAGTGAACTCAGCTCCTCATCATTGAACTTGATGTTACTGACGGAACACATATTCGCCAAGTGAGACATATGAATCTCGATGATATCACCAATATTCTCCACCTCTGTTGCGGCAGTGGCCATCATCATGTTCTCATCGGCATCATGTGCTGAGAGGTTACTCCGTCCAAGTTTACTGAGGTATCTGCTGATAGCGGCATACAGTGTATCCACCTGATCATCCGCTTCGCGCAGCAGTGCCATCTTGTCGGTATTTCCTGCAAAGACAGCAGCGGGAATACCCTCAAGCATCAGCTCGACACCTTCGCTCATGCGGCGGGTCTCACGACGCGCCATACTGAGTGCCAGAGGAGGGCTCTGCAGCATGCCTTCATCCAGGTACATGGGTTTGAAACGCGCCTCCAGAGTCTCCTCTACAGTGGCTTCCTTGATCGGAACAATTTTCTGCGCCAGACCTGCAATCACACCCGCGAGTGGCAGGAAGATCAGAGTGTTGGCGATGTTAAACACGGTGTGAGCATTGGCGATCTGACGCGGGGCCTCCGCCGCCAGTCTCTCTTGGCCGGTCAGGCTGGCATCCGCCGCCGGTGACAGCCAGACAACAAACTCTGCGAGATAGGGTATGAAGAAGAACCAGAGAACCACCCCGAAGACATTGAACAAGAGGTGAACCATGGAGGCCTGGAGTGCGATTCGAGGCTTGCCGATGGAGGCCAGCAACGCGGTGACGCAGGTACCGATGTTGGCACCGAAGGCCAGGGCAATACCCGCCGGGAGACTCACCAGACCCTCCGTCGCCATCACGATAACAATACCCGTGGTCGCCGAAGAGGACTGAACCAGTCCGGTAAATGCCGCCGCGATCAGGATGCCGATCACAGGATTTTCCATGGTGACCATGAGGTCAAGGAAAGGCTGGAAGCTGCGCAGTGGCTTCATCGCGCCACTCATTACGCCCATGCCGAAGAATACCAGACCCAGACCTAATAGCATGGTGCCCCAATGCTTGGTCTTCTCTTGACGGCCCATCATCATCATGCCGAAGCCGCCCGCTACCATCAGCAGGGCATACTTGGTGACTTTGAAGGCGACGATCTGCGCTGTGATGGTGGTGCCGATATTGGCACCCATGATGACACCAGTGGCCTGAGCCAGGTTCATCAAACCAGCGGTGACGAAGCCCACCACGATAACGGTGGTGACAGAGGAGGATTGAACGACGGCGGTGACGCCGGCGCCGGTGATTACCCCGGCAATCCTGTTCCCGGTCAACTTCTCCAGGATCATCTTCATCTTGTCGCCGGCAACAGCTTTAAGGGAGTCGGTCATCAACTCCATGCCGTAGAGGAAGATAGCCAGGCCGCCTAAAAGCGTCATGCCCATCTTGAACCAGTCCACAGATTTGCCGCCGTCTCCGGCCAGAACGGGCGCTACAAAAAGTAGCGCCAAGACAGCTGCGAGAGGTATCGCAACAGATTTCTTGGTGATATCCAAGTTTCGAAAGAGTGCAGCCATGGTAGTGGTTCCCCCCAGGGTCAATTTACATATGGATCAGAAGACAAGCTTTTCCAACAGAGGACAGCTACTGCAAAGATTGACCAACGCCATAAATATGGCGCTAGATCCTGTTGGAACAGCAACAATTGAGGGTAAGGGATAATTATGATACTTTCGTGAACGGTTTGTAACAATCAGGTAAATTTTGGCCTGTGTCCGTGAATAGATTATTGTTATTCCAGTACATTTATACTCGTGTAGGTGTGTCCGGAAGTCTGTCGAATTTTGTGGGAGTGAGGTGAGGTTATGGCCGCTCTTTCGTCGCTGGTTCACCAATAATCTGACGTATTTCCAGGGTAATGCTCTTTTCAGGTCTTGTCACTGAGAGTGGGTTACTCTCTGCCGCGAACCAGAGGGATCAATAGCGGAGCCTCCAGGTGGCCGGGAATCACAGATCCCTTATAAAACTGATGGAGATCTATTATTTCTCATCTCATCCTCATCGTAGAAGATGAACAGGATGCCGTCCAGATTCTTGAATATAACCTGAAAAAGGCCGGCTTCCAGACCCGCTCCGCCATGGATGGGAGGGAGGCGCTGGAACAGGCCTTTCAGGAGCCGATTCCCGATCTCGTATTACTGGATCTGATGCTGCCCGATATCTCCGGTACGGAGGTGTGCCGCCAGTTGCGTGCTGACGAGCGAACCCGGGATACGCCGGTGATCATGCTGACCGCCAAGGGAGAAGAGATTGACCGGGTGGTCGGTTTCGAAGTGGGGGCTGACGATTATGTGGTTAAGCCCTTTTTTATCCGTGAGTTAATTCTACGTATCAATGCTATTTTGCGACGCCTGAATGAGGTACGGGAAACATCCGGGGCGAGTACATTCGGCTGTCTCAAACTGGATACCGAGCGCTATCAGGCATGGGTGGAGGGGCGGGAGATTCGCTTGACATCCCTTGAATTTCGCCTGCTGGAGACCCTGCTTTCCCGAAAGGGCCGGGTGCAGTCACGTGCCGTCCTTCTGGACGATGTCTGGGATATACAGAGCCATGTCCAGACCCGCACCGTAGATGCCCACATCAACCGGCTAAGAGAAAAACTGGGGAAAGCGGGCACCTATATAGAGACGCTTCGAGGGGTCGGCTACCGCTTCTACTCGTCGCCGGAGCAAGTGCAGGAGCAGGCGGATTGAAGGTCGGTGTTCGGGTAAAGCTTTTCCTCGTTTCACTGCAGTTGATGCTGCTCATCGGTCTGCTTATCGGCATCTACATGGAAAACGCCCTACGTGATTGGGCGGAATCCCGGATTGAATCGGAACTCCTGCAGCATGCCAAACTGGTTAGGGAGGGGGTGCTTATCTCTGATCTGGTCGCTACCATTCCCATCATGGATTCATTGGCTGATCGATTTGGCCAGACCATTGGTCAGCGTGTCACCGTCATCGCCGGTGATGGGCGGGTGCTGGGGGATTCTGATCTGGACGAGGATCAGGTGCGCCGGATCGAGAATCATGGCAGCCGGGTAGAGGTGGTGGCCGCCACAGCCAAAGGGATTGGTGTGGCGCGACGCTACAGCACCACCATTGGAACCGATATGCTCTACGTCGCCGTCCCGTTTCAGCAAGGAGGAAGAGACGGAGTGGTACGGGTGGAGGTTCCCCTGCAGCAAGTAGAGAACACCATCCTGGAACTGAGGACATTTCTGATTTTCGCCGGCCTGCTCGCTGGCCTGGCAGTCCTTGCGGTGGCAGTTGTGATTGCGTTTGCCTCCTCTCACCTGCTGACCCGTATCCTGCGGAATCTATTGGAGCATGCCCGGCAAATAGCACCCGGTGTACTGGGAAAAAACCTGCAGGATTCATCCATGGATGAAATCAGCAGTCTGGGCGCTGCCTTCAATCAAATCACCCTTGAGCTGGATAGTACGGCCAAGACCATGGCCAAGGAGCGTTACCGATTCGAAGCAGTGCTGGAGGGCATGAGTGAGGCGGTCTTCGCCCTGGGGGAGCGGCAGCAGATTACGCTGGTCAACCAGGCGGCATACACCATGCTGGGATTGACCGACTCCCCTCTGGGCAGGTTGCTGGGGCAGGTGATTCCCGTCAGGGAGGTGGTGGATCTGACCAGAACCATTGACTTCGAAAAATCCGCATCGGTTCAGTTCGACCTGCCCGGATCAGAGCAGCGCCGGGTTTTGGCCCGGGCTCAGGGAACCGGACAAGGTTGCATTGTCGTCATCCATGATATTACCGAAATATACCGTCTGGAGGAGATGCGGCGACAATTTGTGGCTAATGTCTCCCACGAACTGCGCACCCCTGTGAGTGTCATTCAGGGTTATGCCGAGACCCTGCTGGACGGTGCCCTGGAGGACAAGGCCGTGGGGCGGAGCATGCTGGAATCACTGATGCGCAACGCAGTGCGCCTGACCAGCGTCATCGAAAACCTGCTGGATCTCTCCCGGCTGGATTCCCACTGTTATCAACTGGCTCCGGAGGAGGTGGCTGTTCTGGACATGGTGGAAGAGCTAAGAGAGACGGTTGCCCCGGTGGTTGACAGAAAGGGTCTCCACCTGGAGCTGGATATTGATCCGAACCTCAAGGTGTGGGCCGATGCCAATGCCCTCTCTCACGCACTGCGTAATTTTCTCGATAACGCCGTCAAGTACACACCGGATAAAGGGCTGGTTACCGTGCAGGCGCGGCACAGCGATGGATTGGTGCGTATCGAGGTGCAGGATAACGGGGCGGGCATCGAAGTGTGTCATCGGGCCCGTCTGTTCGAACGCTTCTACCGGGTGGATACAGGCCGTTCTCGGGAGGTGGGAGGTACCGGGCTGGGGCTGGCCATTGTCAAAAATCTGGTGGAAGCTATGGCGGGCCAGGTAGGCATGGAGCCAGCCAAGCCGAAGGGTTCAATCTTCTGGATGAAACTGCCGGGTGTTCCTGCCCCCTATGCAGACTAGGGTTTGGGAGTTCTAAAGCTATAGGGGTGGTGATTGCGCAATACGGTAACTGTTTTTACCCTCTTTTTTTACATCATACATGGCTCTGTCTGCACTTTTTACCAGCACTTCTCGTGTCTCTCCATTGAGTGGATAGACAGCAACCCCCACGCTGGCTCCTACCACCAACTCGTATCCGTCATAAACGCAGGGGGTACTTACCGCGTTGATGATCTGAGATGAGATCTGCTCAGTATCAGTAGCTTTTGTAATGTTGTGCAAGATAATTAGGAATTCATCTCCGCCTATACGCGCTACGGTATCAGCTTCGCGTACAAGTGCCGATAGGCGTTGTGCAACTGTCTTGAGTAATCTATCTCCCGCATCATGACCATGGGTATCATTTACCTTCTTGAACCCATCAAGGTCGATGAATAATACTGCCATTTTACTTTTTTCCCGCCGGGCAGTAGCAATAGCTGAGTCAATTCTATCTTCTGCCAGACGCAGTGTCGCAAGGCCGGTCAACTCATCATGGGTAGCGAGGCGTTGAATCTCTATTTCACCCGCTTTGCGTTCGGTTATATCGTTCCACATACAGAACACCGCTACACGTCCACGGTATGGGATTCGGGTTAAAGAGACCTCCACCGGAAAGAGGGTACCGTTCCGTTTACGGTGCGACCATTCAAAGCGGTGATAACCATACTCCAGAGCGCGGTCTATCATAGAGACCGCCTTATCTTTAGACGAGAGTCCATCAGACTGAAACTCTGGTGAAAGCTTCCATGGCGGAGTATCGATCAGCTCTTCAGGCCCAGCATACCCAAGCAGACGGGCTGCCGCCTGATTACACATGGTGAAATGATTGTCCTCTATCATCCACATGGGATCCTCAGAGGCTTCAAAAATCATACGGTACTGCTCCTCACTCTCCCTCAGCTTTCTGTTGGTTTTATTTAGTTTCTTATTGGTTTTGCCGAGATCGGCAGTTCGTTTCTTGACGCGTCGCCTTAGAATCATGTTCCAGGTGAGGATAATAGTCACGGCCAAAATGACAAAAACAACCAGCAGCACTATCAATTGTTCGCGCGACAACTGCCACCAGGCCCGTTGTGCCATGTCAAAACGCACCCATTTATCCATAATGGTGCGATGCTCATCATCACTGATCAGCAGTAGCCCCTTATCAAGAATGTCGCGCAGCACCCCCCAGTCGTTGCGTATAGCCAATGCCAAGCGGTAGTAGTAGCCCGATTCACCTGCCACCTTGAGGTTACTGATACCCTCCTGCTCCATGTAATAGGTGGACGTTGCCATGTTACCCACCATCGCATCCACTTCACCAAAAGAGACCTTACGCAAGGCGCTACGGATGTCCACTGCAATATCGAGCGTTATCCCTGGATAGTTACTCTCCAGAAAGTCGTGGGCTGCATAACCTGAGATCACCGTCACCCGCTTGCCGATCAGGTCTTGCATGCGTAGCAATCGCTTCTCCTCATGTCGTGTGATTATGACGGCAGGAACCTCAATCATAGGTTGAGTGAACGACATATACTTGAGACGAGACGCTGTCGGACTGGCTGCCGCCCACATATCAACTTCACGGCTACGGGCCTGGGTAACAACCTCATCCCAGTTTTTTAGATGCACAATCTCAAACTGGAGGTCGATCTTCTCTTGCAGCAGGCGTACATAGTCGGCCGCCAGACCGTAATAGTCACCGTTATCATCGAAGTACTCGATAGGGGGGAAATCGGGATCAGGTGCAATACGGATAACCGGATGTTCTGCCATCCAAGCCCGCTCCTCCTTGGTGAACAGGGCCTTGCTGCGATTGACCTGTATATTTCCGATAGGCAGTTTGGCCGAGTCGATACCGAAACGATCCAACTGCACACTATCGAACATTACTCGGTTGGCACCTGTTTTGAGCACGGGAATCTCTGAAACGGGTCTGCCGTCGAGAATTTCCTGCATCAACTTGGCAGCTGTTTTGCCTTGGTAATAACCACTGATAACATAGCCTCCGACAATGCCGTGGCCTACACGAAAGTCGAGCATACCGTAGACAGGTGCTTTTGTGGCGGCGGAGATAAGCCGGGTACTCTCAGTGGGTGGATAGAATGCATCAGATCCATCACGATAGTAGTTACCCAGGATAACAATAGTTCCAGGGGGTAAAGCTGCCAACTGCTGTTGAAGCTCAGCCATGGGTAGCTTTTGTGCATAACTAACCGGGATCTTTAGTCCCATAGTTTCCAGCTGATCGCGTATGCCCCTGTTCCATGCCCGTCCGGTCGGCAGATAATCGTTTACCACAAAAATCTGTCGGGTCACCGGGTGTAGGCTCAGCGCCAGGGAGAGGGTGCCTTTAGCATCAAAATATTCCGGTACGCCGGTAAAATTCGGGTGACCATCCAGCTGCTCATCCTTGAAGAAATTGACACCACAAAATACCACCGGCACACCTGGGAACAGCTCATCACCGTAGTGACGCATAAAACTGAAGGCATTATTATCCGATACGAGGATGGCACTAAATTTATGGTTTGCGTACTTATTACGCAGAAAGATGGAAACCTGCTGTTCATATTCTGGGGTAAAAGGGATACGTTTGGTGTCCATATACTCCGAGAAGATCTCGATATTGCGCTCTTTCGATTGCAACACCTCACGCACACCACGCTGTACATCACCCACCCAGATCATACTTGAGTGGTATGAGTTTAGAATCAGCACCTGGTGATTATTCTCAGGGGCGCTCCAAGATGGCATGCACAAAAATATTGCCAGAATCAATAGCAGACCCTGCAGCACAATAGCCGATCTTTTAGACTGCTCCATACTCCCCATATTCCTATTTATCCATTTATGCCGGA
>JBEVXV010000906.1:0-3947 GCA_040505915.1 Sedimenticola sp.
GTTGTAAATCCCGCCTGTGATAGGCGCACCAGGATAACTCCCGTAGTTACGAATATATTTATTTTCAGCTGCCTTTCAATACTAAATTTCACATAGCGACGGTTATGTACAGGGGGCGGCCATATATACAGATCAAGTTATTGTTTAAATGTTAAGTTGCTTATGTTTTTGGAGCCGATTGACGTGCAGTTGGTAACACAGACGTCGACTTATGGATTCGATTGCCTTCATGTCGTCAGTTGTGAGTGGAAGGGTACCCTGTTGTTTGGTCATACCGCAGTCGATGATTAGAGTTGTGAGGTCCCTTCTTGAAGAAACTGAAGTCCACCCATCCTCGCCAAACTGCTCTGTGATGTATTGTCGAATATTTTTAACATTTGCCAATCTAGAATTGTGTAGAGCAGTACATCTGGTAATCATGTGTGTAATGTCCTCTGCTTCCAATCTACAGAGTGGGCATGTAGCGTTAATCTCATATTTATTAAACTTTGCTTTATTAGACTGGAGAGTGTACGTGCCAGTTATCATTCTCGCCTTTATAATTCCTCTTTTGACGTCGGTGGTGTTAGACATAACAGAGTCCCAGACCATATGGGTTTTACCAATTCGCATGGAATTAATATTACAGTTTATCAGTGTGGATTTGTCTTCAGCGTCTATGAGGAGTTCTTCAGTCCAGTAGGATGCTATTGCTGCCTTTGAGATGTGTTTCCATCTGACCTTTGTATACTTTGAATTCGACACCTCCTTTAGCGTAGGTAGCTCATACTGGGCCAGAGTTCTCTTAACTTTACTGAAGAAGCTGTTTTGATTGTTGATATTTGCCTGTCTACTGAGAAGTTCTTTCATTGTTGGGTTTTTGGAGTTTACAATGCTTTGTAACAAGCTTAACTGTCTTTTGTGAAGTTCTGCTTCGACTGGGAGTGCTCCAAGCATTAATAGTACTGCTGAATTTGCTGTTCGTTGTGGTAGCGACTGTAGTTTTTTCAGCGTATCGATGTGAAAGTGTTCAAGCTTTTTTATCTGAGCGATATTCAGAGGTAATACTTCCAAATTGTACAGTAGTCTTGGTAAAACGTAGACTTGATATATTCTGTACGCTATTTTTGGGTTTATCCCGTTTGTACCGTGTACTCCTGTACGCATCAATGCATATAAGGTCCGTCTAGCGAGACTGATTCTGTCCGAGATATTAATATTGGTTTCATCGATTGCTGCCCTTGTAAGACCGAGGTGGGTTGTAGTTTCCCGCGCTGACATGTCTGTATTACCTAATTTCCAATTGGTATCTAAGTCCTGGGTATCGTTTGCCTTCGCATATTTACTGACATTTTTCTTAATTACTGCACTTTTCTGTGGGTGAATATGATACCTATGCTCCTGTGAGTATGTAAAAGCTAGTGATAGCATTAGCTGAAGTTCATTCGGTTCTGATGTTATGAGAAGGATGTCATCAGCACATGTGGGGCACCCGGAGTATACAGGTCCAATATTCATCCCCAGATCCTGCTCCTCAAGCTCCAGCAGTAGGTCATTCACATAAGCCTTATACAAATGAGTTGAGAGGATTCCTCCTTGTCTGACGCCTTGGCATATGTTGAAACTGTCACTTATATCCCCCTCCCACTTTACTTTCGCTGTTAAACCTTTATACATCGAGCTTATTATTGTCCATAAATGACACCCTATCCCTTGTTCATATAGTTTTTTCATTAATATTTGATGATTTACCACGTCAAAAGCCTTTTGGCTGTCCAGAGTAGCTACATAGAGTGTATTCCCCGTAAGTTGTGCTTCACTTACAGCTTCAGATAACAGGAGAGCCGCCATCGATGGTGATAACCCCTTGGTGAACCCGTATTGCATCTGACTTTGGTTTTCATTCAGGGTATTGAGTCTCTGTAGAACTGCGGATTCAAATAGCTTGCCTAAGACTGACGTAACCGTTATTCCCCTATAGTTTTCTACCATTCTAATGTCTTTGCCTTTCTTGTGAATGGGAGTTAAAACTCCAGCTTTAAATATATCAGGAATGTCCTTGGTTTCAAGTATCTTGGAGAATAACACAGCAATATATGGTAGTATGACTTTACCCGCGCACTTCAAGTGCTCCGCTACGAGATTCCGCTCGTCGGCCGACTTGCCTGTATTTAGGCTCTTAATGGCTCTGTTGATCTCGTCATCTGTGAACGGCTCGGGTGTCTCCTCACACATTTGTATATTACATATCTGATGGATAAGGTCAATTTGGGTTTGTGCTTGCTCAAAGTAATCTTCATCGTAGTCTGGATGTGATTCGGGGACCGCCAAATCTTCATAGAAGTTTGCAAAGGCATTCCGCTGTCTATCGATGTTTGTGACATCCTCGCCCTCTATGTTCAAACTAGTTGTATGGCGTGTTGACTTAGACTGGCTTCTTCGTATCAATGCGTAAAAATGTTTATCAGTAGGTTTACTTAAAATCTCATTGTAAAACTCATCCCTCGAAGTCGCAAATTCTTTCCTAATTTGCTTTCTGACATTATATTTTGCACTTTTCTTCTGAGTTGTGATAGGGTGTTCCGGCCCGGGACAGCCTGCCATCTTCCAGTGGTAATGGTAGAGTTTTGATTGCTGTTCCAATGTTTTGACTACTGGTGAAAGTTTAAACTTTGGTCCGTTTAGCTTTACCATCTTGGTTGGGACTGTACGACGACTTGCTTCATTCAATACTCTGATTAGCTGTTCAGTACCTGTATCTGGATCGAGTGTGAGATCCTGCTGTGTTAATAGTTCAACCAAAGCTGATTGGTAGTCATTTTCATCGAGTTTATCCCAGTATAATTTGTATTTCGACGTTTTCCCCTTGACCTTACTAATTTGCTCGGCGAAGTTTGGGCATTTTATGTTCAATTGTGCATACACTGGGACATGCGTCGAAAGATTTGTCGGGAGAAAGTCGGCTATTTCGGTTGATTGTATAAGCTCTTTCTCTCCTGCCATAATATAGTCAATCTGAGACGTGTTTCCACCATGTCCGTGAAATGTTGGCTTGCTTCCAATACTTCCGCAAACATTCAAGGTCAGTTCATTCACAAATTTGCGTAGTAGGATGTCATGAGGATTTGCACGCGATGTTAAAAGTGAACCGTTGAGATCACCACAAACTATTATATTATGGGTCGAAGTGTATTTCACAATAATCGTATGTAGTAAGTCCAAATGTTCAGCATAATGTTCTCTGGATGCCGGTAAATTTAGTGTCGGTAGGTATGTATTCAAGATACATGTTTTATTATCAGGTGAGTCAATTTCAATTCCAATAATCCTTTCATTTCCATCTTCAAGTCGTCTAACTTTTTGTGACCATTTTGTTGGCCAGAGTATGGCAACACCAGCCTTTCCCCGCGGCGCTTGGAAATTAGAGATATTGTTATTCAGATCGGCGCATCTAACATACGAGTCGTAATTTGGAAGAATGTTATTTATAGTATCTGATTCAAACGACCACAGCCAGGTTTCCTGGAGGCATATAATTTGATCCATTCTAGCCAGGTCTATTAACGCGGCAGCATTACTCTTTACACCCTCTATATTGTAACTGACTATCTTCAAAGCCTGGTTACTTGCGTTAGTACTGGTTCCAACACTACATGTTCTGGCGGCTTTCCTGTGAGGCTCGGAATCCGTAAAAAATGAGTCTGGTCCTTGAGTTTGTTATTTAATGTATTACTCTGAACACTGTCCTGTATATCTGAGGTTGACTGTATAGTCTCGGTGTTTCTGTTAAAGACGGACGATTCCCTTGTCGGTTCGGGTTCTTTATCGATAACACATTGGTTTGTTTTTTCGGTTAAATCTATAATGTCTTCCATTGAACTGTTCAATAATTGTACATCGAGTGACTCCGGAGCTTGTGTTGACCGTATCGTGCTCGCTTTCTCTGACGCTAGCCCATATAAAGTACA
>JBEVXV010000907.1:0-4283 GCA_040505915.1 Sedimenticola sp.
GTTTGCTGGTAAGTCCAAATGAGCTAAATAAACTTTTAACGAAACAAAGCTCCTTCCACAGGATATACAACTAATATGTCCAATTTCACAGGAGTTGTGGCTCTTCTTTAAATGTCTTCTTAACGATTGTAAATGTCGAAATGTTTTTGAACACCCTTCGCAGATAAATGTCTGGGACATTACTGAGGCATGCGGGCCTTGGGGCACCTTATATACCTGCTATCATTGGCTGATGGGAAGGGTCCGGATTCTGTGTCCATATTTGGTCACATTTCGTGGCTAGATGTAGCTAAATATAACTGCATGTAACTTGCATGTGCTGTTGTCATGATACAGTCATGTGGCATTGACTCTGCCATAACTCACCCGCAGTGGGTTGGGGTCTATGAACAGTGACAGGTAGACTTGCCAGCTTCACACACTATAGGAAAGGCGATTGGGCTGCTCCTTTTTACGTTTGCTGCGTCGGAGCCTCTCTTCGTTATGACCGTCCCCATTTAGTCGCCTAGTGTTAGTGGCCGTCGACTTCTTCTGTTTTATTATTTTTCCTTGAGAAAAAGGCATAACTTTCAATTCCTGTTGGCTCGCTAAGATCCACTGTGGAATGGTTTGTCCACAAAACAATTTTAACCGATCATGATGCAGAATCTTAGTTTTTGCTTTAGGTTTGCTCTTCACTTCAAATAACAAGTCACTTATTTTGCGCACTATAATCATCGGGCCTCTCCAGATGTAGCGCTTGAGCTTGGGGCTGCGACCTATTTTCCTTGTAGTATCAACGCAATAAACCAGGTCCCCAACTTCATAATTATGCGTAGATATGCGGGTGTCATAGCTTTGCTTCTGCCGTTCAGCATTCACCTTAAGTTTGTGACGTACTAGATTATATATCTTTGACATTTTCTCTTCCAATATTACAACGTAATCACAATAGGTTTTACCTGCCGAATTTCTGTGAGGCGCACTTCCCACTAAAAAGTGAACAGGCAAGTTAACCTCTCTGCCAAACATCAGTTTATTCGGAGTTTGACCAGTTGATGGGTGTACACATGATCTATAGGCAGACGTCATAAGTGGAAGGTATGTGTCCCAGTTGGTCTGCTCTTCATTTACGTAACTGGTTATCATGTTCAATAAACTCTGATTAAACCGTTCAACCATACCATTTGCAGAAGGTCGAAAAGCACTGGTTCTAGTCTGATTTATTTCAAGTAAAATACACATTTGTCTAAATAATTCAGATTGATAGTTTGTGCCCTGGTCTGACAAAATGTCAAGAGGTATACCCATCCGGGAAAAGAATTCAAACACTAGCTTATTGGCGACTGTTTTTGCAGTCTGATCCGGGATAGCATATGCTTCCACATACTTTGTGAAGTTGCACATTACTACCAAAATGTACCGGTTTCCCGATTCACTAATCGGAAATGGACCTAGAACATCAGTAGACACTCTGTCCATAGGATAGCCTACCGTGTACTTTTGAAGTGGTGCTTTTGCTCCCTTAACCGGTTTCTTCCTTTCTCCACAAAAGTCACATTGCTTAATCCACTGACGAACGCTGTCGCTCATTCTAAACCAATAAAAACTGAGTCTAAGCTTTTCAACAGTTTTATTTACTCCGAGGTGGGCTGATGGTAATGCACTATGAACTAATTTCATTACATCTTTTTGTAGTATAGTTGGCAACACTAGTTGGTCATAATCCTCTTTTGAATCCGTAGATACCCATCTTTTAAACAGAACACCATTTTTCACACACAATTGTGACCAATATAACCACATGTTTCTAGTGTAGGGGCTTTCGCCAGCTACACTGTCTCTGGATGGCCTGTCACTGGACGCTAACTGCCATCTTAATACTGGCCCAATATCTGGATCATCAAGCTGCATTTTTGCAATATCCGTGTTGGAATAAGAGCCGATCCAGTTGGAAAATGGTCGATCATTTTTGTTTTCTCTCGGTTTAATTACACTCGTCGAGCTACTATCCCCACTCGGAAATAATCCACCGGCATGTGTCGACATTCCAAAGTCCTTTTCAAGAGTGCCAATTCCCACATCTGTACGCTTCTTTGTCGCAGGGGCAGCTGACTCCTGGTTCGCTCTAAGATGCATAATCATACGCCTTTTGTGGAGGCTAAATATGCACCGCACTAGTAGTCCGAGAAACCTTTTTATGTAATCCAGACTGTGACCGAACATGGTACACACTACACTTATATACATCACTATGTAATGGTAGAAGTCCGCCGGCCATGTTACGCTAATCCGCTTTGAAATCAACGGCACGACATCATCAATTTCCTGCAATACGGACCATTCTCTGTGCTTCTTGACGCAACCTTTGCATCCACCACAGGGTAACGAGTGCAGGATCGTTGTGCCGTCGTAACAAGAACAGTCTGCTGGATCACATTGAATTCTCGACAAAGCATCAGCATTAACATGCTTTGTCCCCTTTCTATGTTCAATCACAAAATCAAATTGTGACAGCACTTCAATCCACCTAGCCATTTGGTTTTCCGGATTCTTAAATGACATAATCCATCGCAAGGAACTATGGTCAGTCCGGACCAGGAACTTCCTACCCAGCAAATATTGACGAAATTCCTGCAGATATACCACGACAGCTAGCATCTCGCGTCGTGTGCAGCAGTACGCACGCTGTGGTTTTGTCAGTGATTTACTGGCAAAACAGATCGGACGCTCTTCCATCTGTTGTGACTTTTCACACCACTGCATTTGCGACAAAACACACCCGATCGCATAATCAGATGCATCACAATCCACAATAAACATCCCTGCATCATCACGAGGGAATGCAAGCACTTCCTCGCCAGTCAGTGCAGATTTCAAATCGCAAAAACTATGTTGACACTCACTGCTCCATTCAAATGGTTGTTCGGCCTCTAACAACCTGTGTAGGGGCTTTGCACGTGCCGCAAATCCCCTTATGAATCGCCTGTAGTAAGAACAAAATCCAATGAATGATCTAACACCTGTGACATTCTTGGGAACAGGCCACTGCTTGATTGCTTTAACTTTGCTCAAAAGTGGCTTTACACCGCCCTCAGTGACGAGATGTCCCAAGAAAGCCACCTCCTTTCTTAGTAAAACACATTTGGATGCTTTCAATTTCATTCCTGCTGCAAATAATCTGGTTAACACAACATCCAGTCTCTGTAGATGCTCAGAAAACGTTTTGCCATAAACTATAACGTCGTCTAGGTAAATCAGTAGTATGTGCCACTGTAATCCACACAAAATAAGTTCCATGCATCGTTGGAAAGTAGAAGCAGCATTACATAATCCGAACGGCATGACATTATACTCGTATAATCCCTGTTTACACACAAATGCCGTCTTCTGTCGATCTTCCGCATCCACCTCAATTTGGTAATATGCGGATAAAACATCCAGGCACGAATAATGGGTAGCACCGCCCAGATGATCCAGGCAGTCATTCAAATTCGGTAAAGGATATGCATCCTTCTTTGTTGCTGCATTCAAAAGCCGATAATCCACACATGGACGCGTAGTTCCATCCCGCTTGCGAACGTAAACCAGGGGTGAAGCCCATGCAGACGAGCTTTCACGAATCACATTCATTTTAAGCTGATTCTTGATAATTTTAGATTCCTCTTCAGCAAAGGCAAACGGTGGCCGTCGAGGCCTTTGCTTAACCGGTTGATTATCACCTGTGTCAATCTTATGTTTGACAACTGACGTGTGCCCTAAATCATCTGAGGATTTTGCAAAAGTGGCGCTGTGCTTAATCAGCAGTGACTTCAATTGCGCCTTCTCTTCAGGTATTAAATGTTCACTTGAACACTCGAATAAATCAATAAGATGCTCTGGCAGCTCCTGGTCAACACATATCTTGTCACTATTACTACACTGTGTGTCGCATTCAGAGGAAACATGCCCACTTTCTACTTCATCGACTCCATTAATGCAAGCTATATTTTCACCTTCCTTAATAATAATATCCGAAGGTGACGGATTCAGAATACGGATTGGAATTGCTGAGTCGCTTCTATTTGGATCGACGAGGGTATGACCCACCATGAAACCTTGGTCACACTCTTCTAATGGTGACACTAAGCCGTATTTTGTCCCAATCCTCCCTGTACTCTCACCATCAATTATTATTTCACTGAATGCTGGAACAGTAACACTACCATTACACTTAACTGTAATGGCACGCAGATTAACTTTTTGCACAAGGGTGGGGTACTTTTTCTTATTCAACTTTAGACCATTTTCTGCACTTAAGACAT
>JBEVXV010000908.1:0-7058 GCA_040505915.1 Sedimenticola sp.
GCCTGACGCTTGGATATCGCCTCAAGATAGCGTCCAACCAGAATAACGAAGATAAAATTAACGACGGTATCGTAGTAAACCTCACCCACCACCGAGCCCGACAACATGACGTAAACGGAGTAGGCGTAGGTAATGCCCGAGCCAATGGCAATTGGCAGATCCATGCTGAAATGGAGATTTTTCAGCCCTGACCAGGCACCCTTGAAAAATGGGTAACCCGAGTAGAGCAGTGTGGGAGTGGCGAGTGCAAAACCGATCCACTGAAACAGTGTGCGAAACTCACCCGTATCTGCACCGGAGTAGAGAGCAACGGATATCCACAGCAGATTCATCATGGTGAATCCGGCAAATCCCATACGATAGAGCAGGCGCCGGTTCTCTTTGTGAAGTCGCCCCTCTGCCGCTTCAGGATCAAAGGGCACGGCGGCGTAGCCGATCTGCCCCAGCCGCTGGATGATAGTGGAGAGCTTTAGATGGTCGCTATCCCACTTCACATGGAGACGACGCCCCGTCAGATTAACTCTCCCCTTGATGAGCCCAGGTACTCCCTGGAGAGTATTTTCAATCAGCCAGACACAGGCGGCGCAATGTATACCCTCCACCAGGAGATCGATATCACGCACTTCACCCAGAGAGCTGACAAACTCTTCCTGAACTTCATCAAGATCATAAAGCGCCAATTCATTGGGTAGCTCTGGAGGAGGCGCCAGCTGTGTGCCATCGAGGGTACGCTGGTAAAACCCCTTCAGACCCGCAGCATAGATCGCTTCACAAACAGACTTGCAACCGATGCAGCAAAAGTGCTGAGGTTCACCCTCAATCTCGGCAAGAATCTCATCCTCAGGTGGAAGCGGGAGGTTACAATGAAAACAGCTCTGTTCGCTTTCGGAGTGCAACGAATCACCCATCTATATTGGCAGTAACGGCGCCAAGCAGAGCATCAAAAAATGCGTTCTCACACTATTTGACGCCAGCACTGATCCGATAGGGTTGATTGTACTCATCCTCGCCAACCTTGTTGCTGACCAAAATATCCCAAACACCAAGAAGTGGAAAAGTAACTTCTACCTGATACATCCCCTCGCTGATCGACTTCATTGGAAGGTCGAAATCCTGACGCTTATCTGCCGGACGATAGACATAGAAGATGACTGCATCAGGTGTGACCGGTTTACCCTCTTTGTCTGAGACCTTATAGGAAAACAGGGTCGGTTTGCCGATATCGACAAACTCAGGGGCGATCACTTCCATCGTCCAGCCAGGATTTCGCCCCTGTCTTTTCAGCATATTCTCTTCGTAGTCCTGGCCACGTTCGTAATAGTCTTCGGCCACCAGACCGGGATTATCATTAATGGCCAAATAGATCATCACTATGTTGGCAAGCACAAAAATTACCAGCATGGACATCCAGCCAATAATCCAAGGACTTCGCCAAGGGGACTGTTTTTCACTCATATCAGGTACACCGTTACGGACCATTCTGAAACGCTCTCTGCCGAACGACAGGAGGAACTCACCCTACATCAAACATAGAAAAGGCGGACCACTGCCCGCCTCTTTGATTAACCAACCTATTCTACCTCTTTGGGCCGATAAATACGCTGGCTCGCTCACTTACGAAAAGCATTCCCTGAGCATCACTACCTTCAGCCCTGAAGGTGATCGGTACCGATTCAGCATTGAGCTTATCGGGTGGCACCCGTATAAAGACAGTCTGCGGTGTCACTTTTCCGTGGCGAGATGTGACCGCCTTGTCTGCCCCGATCATAATAAGCCCTTCCGGTCCTTTGGCGGTGATAACCACCTCCATATCGGCGGTCATCTTGTTCAAGATCTTTACCGTATATCGGTTCTGAATTGAGCCATCACTCTGCATCACATAGAGAGGCAGGCGATCACGAATCACATTAATCTCAATGGCATCCAGTGCCGACAGGCCATAACCAATACCACCAACTGAGAGCAAGAGCACAAAGGTGTAAATCCAAACTCTTGGTCGCTTAATCAGCGGACGCTCCTCCTTCCCGTTGAGTACATCAAGAGACTCATAACGAATAAGGCCAGTGGGACGCTCAAGCTTTGTCATTACGTTATCACAGGCATCGATACAGAGCGCACACATGATGCATCCCTCCTGCTGCCCGTGACGGATATCAACTCCCGTAGGACAGACGGCGACACACTGATCACAATCTACACAATCGCCCTGTGGGTGGACTTCACTATTCCCCTTTTTCTTGATCCGTCCCCTGGGTTCACCGCGATGAAAATCGTATGTAGGCACCGCCGTAGCGTTATCAACCATTACCGCTTGTATACGCGCATAAGGGCAGAGCCAGAGACAGGTCTGCTCGCGCAAAAATCCAGCCAACCCATAAGTACCACCCGTAAACAGAGCAATGGTCAGCGTCGCTGTACTTCCCAGATTAAAACTGAAAAAGTCACCCAGTAGCTGATAGGCATCGACAAACCAAGAGACAAATGCGATACCGGTCCAGACAGAGATTAACAGCCAGAGGATATGCTTAGTTCCTTTGATACCGACCTTACTTAAACTCCACGGAGCTTTCTCCATTTTACGCCGCTTAGCAGGGACACCTTCAAGCGTCTCCTCTATCCAGGTAAAAAGGTCAGTCCAGACCGTCTGAAAGCAGAAAAAACCACACCATACTCGCCCGGCCATTGCCGTTATAACGGCCAGAAGTATGGCAAAAAAGAGCAGTAGAAGAGACAACATCCAGAGATCTTGGGGCAAAATGGTAAAGCCACCGAGGTGAAACTGGCGGTTGGGGATGTCGAACAACACCGCCTGACGGTCCCCCAGGCGAAGGTAGGGACCTAGGAAAAACAGTACCCAAAATGCATTGGCAATCCACTTTAAATTTCGCCACTTACCCGCTACCCGCTTGGCGTGAATAGTCTCCTCACCTACGTTTACTTTGGCATGGGCCGCATCTGCATAGAGCTCATCTAGTAGGGCGTCACGATTTGTATTTTGATCACTGCTCAACGAAAATTTCCTCATGGTAGGAGACGACTTGCTCTTGGATACCTATTTAAATAGTCACAAAAATAGAGCCGTATCCCAAGTAGCGGAGCGAAAGTCTACTGAATTCCTTAGGCAAGAGAGAATGAGAATTATCAATAAAATTAAATTGGTAACTTTTCAGTACCGGGCTCCGATCTTAATTGTAGGAGTGGTCTCTCGGACTGCGATGAAACAACGGCCATAGTGCAACTATCCATCGCGCTTCGAGAAAGCGCTCCTACAAAGAAGTGCGGCATAAAATATGCCCGACCCCAAACCCAACTGAATAGTTACAATCAACTTATAGAGTTATAAGGGCAACCATAGAAAAAGGGGGATGCAATATCCCCCTTTTTCTATATGGCTAAAAAGTGCAGGCTACCTGTGGCTAGCCGCATCCTTATCCATTAGTGACTTAATTTTGAACATTAAGAAAATAAACACCACTGCGGCTATCGCAACTGAAGCGATGGATCCCCAAAAAACTGCGTCTAAGTGCATAACTAGATCCTCTTTTATTAGGGGCTGCCGGAAAAGAAGTTTTTTCCGACAACCCTATTTAGCAACAGCTAGTCAACCGTTGTTATTGACCGCCAGTCAAGTCTTTGACATAAACTGTCAGCTTCTTGATCTCATCCTTGCTCAAACGATTACCGAACACTGGCATCTCAGCCTGGCGCGTCTGACTATCAACAGGAAAGTTAACACCATGAGTAATGGTATATTTAACACTTGCCAGTTGATCCTCTTCAGCAAAACGCCAAATCTTATCGGTCAGGTTAGCAGAACCAAGTGCCTGCACCCCCTTACCATCGACACCATGACAACCGATACAACCTTTGGCCGCATAGAGCGGATTAGTTGTAATCGTACCCGCCATAATATCCTGAGACATCTGATCGATCTCAGCCTCAGACATGGTGCTGCTATTAGCAGTCATCATACCCTTGCGGCCATGTGTGATCGTCTGCTCTACTATCTCAGCAGAACTACCAAACAGCCAGTCATCATCAACCAGAACAGGGAAGCTAGGGCCACCCTGGCCTTTCGAACCATGGCATGAGGCACAATTTTCACCAAACAACACTTTAGCGGCTGCCAGGGTGTAATTTTTGAGATCAGGATTGGTCAGAATCTCCGCTGCAGACATGCCCTTGATACGTGCTTCATAGTCAGCACGAGCAGTCATGACTTCAGCAAAGCCTTCATTGTACTCCTTTACCTGAGACCAACCCAGAATGCCCTTGGTGTTACCACTGATACCAGGGAACATGGGATAGAGAACGGCGTAAACAACAACCCAGGCCATGGAAACCCAGAATGCTATTGTCCACCACCTTGGGGGCGGATTATCCAACTCCCGAAGATTATCATCCCAGATATGCCCGGTGTTATTTTCTCCCGGAAATGGGTTTTTATCCGACATTGTTATCTCCACTATTTATCTGTTCATCGTCCATAGGAATAAACTTTTTAGACTCCAGTCTATCCCGGTTCTTTGGACGCAGGACGTAAGCATACACTCCAACCATCAGAAGGAAGATGACCACTGTCAGGATAGTACCCACCCAGTCATTGGCGGTCATCGCCTCCCAATCGGTATAGAAATAGTCGCGTAGACTACTCACGGTAAGCCTTACTCTCGTCCAGTTTCACCATGGTGCCAAGAATCTGCAGGTAGGCAACCATCGCGTCCTCCTCAGTCTTACCTTCCACCTGAGCAGCAGCAGCCTCGATGTCAGCGTCCGAATAGGGAACACCTATCATAGACAAACCACGCATATTGGTTTGGATGGTAGAGCCACTTACCAGACCATCCTTCAGCCATGGGTAGTTAGGCATAACCGACTCAGGAACGACCGAACGTGGGGCACGCAGATGCTTGCGGTGCCAGTCATCGGAGTATTTACCACCGAGGCGAGCAATATCAGGCCCGGTACGCTTGGAACCCCACTGAAAGGGGTGATCGTACATAGACTCGGAGGCCAGAGAGTAGTGACCATAACGCTCTTTCTCATCACGGAAGGGGCGAATCATCTGCGAGTGGCAGGTGTAGCACCCTTCCCGAAGATAGATATCACGACCAGCGAGTTCGAGGGCGGTGTATGGACGAATACCATCTCCCGTCTTCCAGTCACTGATACTTTTACCTTCTCCATTCCAAACGAGCTCAGGAGCTTTATTATGCTCCATGGTGTCGTCGAGATAGAACAGAGGGACAATCTCGACCAGTCCACCCGCTGAGAGAGCGATAGACAGGACGATCAGGAGCCCCCAGACATTTTTTTCCATGCTTTCTTGCATTGCCATCTTGATAACTCCTGGTTATGCAGCTGCAGCGGCGGTACGTGCCGTCTGCACGGTGCCCTGAGAGTTAGCCTTAAGGACGGTCATGATGATGTTAATTACCATCAGCAGTGCACCGGCCAGGAAGATTGCGCCGCCTATGGCACGCATAGCGTAGTACGGATGCATCTTCTCCACCGACTCAGCGAAGGTGTACGCCAAAGTACCGTAGTCGTCGTAAGCTCGCCACATCATACCCTGCATGATACCGGAGACCCACATAGCGACAATGTAGACAACTGTACCGATAGTAGCGGTCCAGAAGTGAGCATTGATCAGCTTGGTGGACCACATCTCGATGTGGAACGTCTTGGTCATCAGGTGGTAGATCGCTCCAATACCCACCATGGCAACCCAACCCAGTGCACCGGAGTGTACATGGCCAACGGTCCAGTCAGTGTAGTGTGAAAGCGCGTTAACGGTCTTGATCGACATGATCGGACCTTCAAAGGTCGACATGGCATAGAACGCCAGAGACATGATCAGGAAGCGAAGAACATAATCTGTACGCAACTTATCCCATGCACCGGAGAGGGTCATCATACCGTTTACCGCGCCACCCCATGAAGGGATGATCATAGCGATGGAGACTGCCGCACCGAGAGAGCCGGTCCAATCAGGCAAAGCGGTGTACTGCAGATGATGCGCACCCAGCCATACATAACCAAACATCAGAGCCCAGAAGTGGATCACTGACAGGCGGTAAGAGTAGACGGGACGGCCAGCCTGCTTCGGAACGAAGTAGTACATAATGCCCAGGAAGCCACCGGTCAGGTAGAAGCCCACGGCGTTATGTCCGTACCACCACTGGACCATGGCATCCTGAACGCCTGAAAATAGGGAGTAGGACTTCATCAGCCCAACAGGCATAGCGAGACTGTTCACCACATGGAGATAGGTGATCATCACCATCATGCCCAGGAAGAACCAGTTAGACACATAGATGTGCGAGGTTTTCCGGTTAGCCAGCGTCATTATGAAGTTGAACAGATAGGAGAGCCATACCACTGCAATAGCAACGTCTATAGGCCATTCCAGCTCGGCATACTCTTTACCTTGGGTAAGCCCCAGGGGAAGAGTGACAACCGCAGAGACGATAATCAGGTTCCAACCCCAGAAGGTGAACCATGCCATCTTGTCGCTCCAAATTCGAACAGCACAGGTGCGCTGCACCGAGTAGAAGGCTGTTGCCATCAGAACACATCCGCCAAAGGCAAAAATGACTGCGTTGGTGTGAAGCGGACGAAGACGTCCGAAAGTAAGGTACGGAATATCAAAGTTCAAAAACGGCCATGCCAGCTCCGAGGCAATATACACCCCGACTAAAGCGCCTACCAACAGGTAGACAGCTGCCATGACGGTGAACCAGCGTACAACGTCAAAGTTGTACTTCTGTTCAGCTGTGGCGTCCATGGACCCCCCTTTTATTGTGGGCTAACAACTAAATATCTACTGAAATTCATGTGCTATGAATTTCCCCCACTCAAAATCCCCTGAAATCTTATTCTGAGTGGGGCATATAACACTCCATAGGCTGATAAATGTCAAGTCAAAAACCACATAAAACCTCATAAATTTCATGTTTAAACAATTCATAACACCTTGATTTTTTTAGACTCTGTCAAATTAATAATCATTCAATTGCTGTAGATCAATAAATACTAATAATCTCATCGACCTTCGG
>JBEVXV010000909.1:0-6098 GCA_040505915.1 Sedimenticola sp.
ATACATGTAATTTTGTTTATCAATATCAATACTGCGACTCAAGCAAGCCGATTGGCTGATCCCGAGTATAAAATCTGGATCAGCCAATCAGATTGCTTTAGTCCGAGTTTGAGAATCGAGTAGTAAAGACGTAACGCACAATACTGACGCCACTTTGAAAATACCAGTGTCCCGCCCACTATTCATTAAAATGTGGCGCTGTTAATTTAGTCACAAGTACATGTTCTATACATCATTTCAAAGATATTGGATTGCCGTTTCCGTTCCAGTAATTATCTCCGTAAAATAACCCGGATGCCAAATATTATTGGTCATATTAACGTTGACTTTTTGAAGATTTTGACGTGTCCACCGTTGCATTTGTCACCTGTATGCTTAAGCATTGTCTTTAAAAAAACAAAAAACATGGGCCATATTTCACGAGATTTGGCGAAAATAACGCCAAGAGTCACGTTTACGTTACGTCATATCCGTTTAACAAAATTTGTGTAAACAAGGCGCGACGGAGATTTTCAGGAAAATTAGAAAAAGTGTCCCCCGGGAAAAAATTGCGGCATTTGACGAAATCTACGTCTCGTGAGAATAACACTTTAAACGGTAAGTCAGTTTTACTTGCATTTTTACTATGCGTTTTTATTTGTGAACGATTTTTCAAACTTTTAGATGCCGATATGCAAAATTCAATATCTTATTGCATTTTCTTTGCGTCCAAAGTTTTGTCCCAACGTCAACATATTAGCTATTTTTAGACAAAAGTCAAGTTCGGGCGTGTTTTAAATAATAAAAACGTAGATATACTCAAAATATAGTATTATTTGAAAAATGCGTTTTTCTTTAAATTTACAAAAGTACCATAATAATGAAAATTGTATGTATAATGAATGAATGGCGAGGATTTACAATTGTCCAAAGAAATGTCACAGAATACAGCTTTTGACGTTACACCCGACCAACGTCGCGGAAAAAAAATGCTTCCTTTTGCGATTTAAGTCAAGTTCGGGCGTGTTTTAAATAATAAAAAGGAAGAACTACTCAAAATATAGTATTATTTTAAAAATGCGTTTTTCTTTAAATTTATAAAAGTTTCTTCATAATGTAAATTATACATATAATGAATTAATGGTGTCGATTTACAATTGTCCAAAGAAATGTCCAAGAACATAGTTTTGTACGTTACATGCATGCTCGTACATGTACATGTATGACAAACGTCGCGGAAAACATGCTTCAACTCATTTAAGATTGTTTTATTCGTCAGTAATTACGCACCTGTACTGTAACCGTCTGCTCATTGTCTGCGATGTTCGCCAACATGTTTCAGTGCAATGTTTATGCAATTATTTGCTGCATCAAGGTGCATGTTGAAGGGTAGAATGTTCGGCGGTAGCACATACATGTACCACAAAATCCATTTTGTCAGATCATGGTAAATGAACACCACAAGGGGTAGTGTCGGGTTTATCGGCGCATTTGTTTTTGGTTTGCACAATTATGGATAAGTAAGTGATGGAAACAGTTATAAGTATGCAACTGAGCATTATGGAAGTATTTGGGGCGTCAAATGAACACCTAACAATATGATCAGCCTAGAAAAAGATAGCACCCGGTGAACCAGAGGTGCGCAACTATGATTTTGTGGCTCCATGTTATAATGAGTACATGATATTATTTCAGTACCTGGTGCAATTATGACGATACAGACTATCCACGATCGGTTACAGAAGACAAAGCAAAAAAGAAAAGAGAAAATACAAGAAAATAAAATAAATTCTTACTATAGAAATAAAAACTTAGTTGATAAGTCGTACAGTGCTAGGGATGAGGCTACAAGGAAACGCTTACATAGAAACACTATAAAGAATGTGCATGTGAACAGAGAAAAGGAAAGGTTAAAGAAAAAGAAGTATAGAGAGAATGAAAGAGCTAATAGAGGCAATGAAAACACCCATCCCACACATCCCACCGTCAACGTGCAGTCAAATACGACAACCCCTGCTTATTCATGTAGATCCACAAAGTTGCGAGCGGTAAACAAGTTCAGAAAATCGCTTCCGAAATCGCCGAACAAACGGATCGCTGTGATACAATCATACCTTCGATATTCAAAATCACCTACAGCAAAGGCTATTGATCACACAAATGAGATAAATAAAGATGAATTAAAACTATCAACTGCGGTGATGAAGGACATTAAAGTTGCTATCGACACGTGTAAAATGAAACGGTCAACAGATTCGCGCACGGCAATGCACGTAATATGTGCTTCGGTAAGCGGTGAAAATATATCAAAAGCAAAGTGTATACGCAGATTATCTGATAAGTTCCAATTGCCAGTTAGACGTATATCCGGAGGAAAACGTATACGGACAAAAAATTTGAAGTCGGAGAAATCATGCTGGACAGTTACCGAAAGGAAAACGAGATCAGACGCCATTCCCGAAGAAACAAAGCACGCATGTTACCAGTACTGGCTTTCACCCGGCACATCACGACCGACTGGAAATAAATCGGATATAAAACGAGAACGACTGGGCCCTAAAGTGTACGCAAGTCACATGGTACATATATTAGAGAAGACGCAAACAGAAGTATTTCAAGAATTTAAGACAAAAAATCCAGATATCAAAATTTCACAAAGACAGTTCGAAAAATACAAGCCATTTTATGTTCGGGCAGTGAGAGAAAAGGACAGACAGACTTGCTGTTGCAAGTATCACATAGAAGCAAACTTATTATTTAAAGCATGTAAAAGCTTCCGGCAAACCTGTTCAGGCAAATTAGACACATCTCAGCAACCGCAGAAATCAAACAAATTTGAATCATTGTCGGATGTCGTTAATGAAACACTTTGCTCACCCGCAACACTCTCGTGCTATAATAGGACATGCATTAATTGTGGTGTGGAAAAGTTTGAATTATTTACCGAAGAATTAGATACAAGTGACGCAGCTGATAAAGTAGCATGGGAGAAATATGAATATGTAAATATGAGTGTGAAAAAGGAAGTAGTACAAAAGAAACTTCAGCTCGTGAAACAACAAACATCCCCGGGGGAAATGTTTACATACTTTAGAAACCTACTCCAAACATTTCCAGCCCACCAACACCGTGCAACATGGCAGCAGACGCAATTTAAATCACTGCTACAACACCTACCCATCGGCGATTGCATATGTGTTAATGACTTCAGTGAAAACTATCGTTGTACTGATAGGCAGGAACTGCAGTCAACATACTTTCAACGCACGGAAGTAACAGTGCACGTTAGTATCATACATCGACACGCGGTTCTAGAAGTGGACGGTATTGAAAGTTCGGACAGTAATCCACAAATTATTACAGAGGCATTTTATGTCATCAGCCCAGACCAGCGACACGACAATATATTTGTGAAAAAGGTACAACATCTTGTGGCCGACTACCTGGAGAAATTACCATATAAAGTGTGCACTATGCACGAATACACCGACGGGTGCAGTTGCCAATACAAAAGCCGATATTGTTTCGCCGACATGTCGACAGCTTGCGACGACCTCGGTTACCAGAGGCTAATTAGAAACTATTACGAGACCTCACATGCGAAAGGTATTTGCATTCATCTTATATAATTCTCCTAAATTATAATCGGGTGCAACCCAGAAGTTATTATACCCGCACTTTTCGAAGAAAAAGCGGGTATATTGCAATCGCCTCCGTCCGTCATTCCGTCCGTCCGTAATGAAAATCATGACTAAACCGACTGTAGTAGAATAGTATATTCCTTGCAGGATTACTCCTTAGGATGACCGCATGTGCAAGCAAAAAAAAATAGTGTTTTTTCGACACCACACGTCTCCGCAGGGGAGATAATTATGTCAAAAATGGTGTGAAAACTGCTTGTGAGGCTAACTCCTCATTTATTAACTCACATACAAGGTTCAAATGCTGTGCATGTATTCACCATAACCCAAGGATGTGCATAAAACAATTAAAAGTTTCTACGACCCCCGGGGACCCCGGAGATAATTATGTTAAAAAAATGGCATAAATCTGCTTGTGATGCTAACTCCTCATTCATTAACTCGCATACAATGTTCAAACGTTGTGAATGTATTCACCATAACCCAGGATGAACACAAAGTGATTACATATTTCTACGCCCCCCCCCCCCCCCCCCCCCCCCCCCCCCCCACTGGGGTCCAGCTCAGGCTCAACCAATGAACCTCCTTGATTTCAAGTATATATATTGAGGTAATGCCCAACGTTTGTATAACCGTTGGCAAGCTTAATGCAAGCAGTGTTGTAGCAATTGTTTTCATGGCGGATGAAAATGAAAATATGTTATAATATTGGTGGTATGCATCTGTTCTCCAGGGCCGCAGGATGCCGCCGGTGGGTACTTAAAACGCCAAGCCGACATTGCGGTCCTACGCGGTAAAACCACCATACAGTCAGCAAAAGACCTTTTCCAGTTTGCTCAGGACAACCTGCAGACAACACAGTCAACGCAAACCAAACGACGGGTATTTCGATACATAGATTCTGTCATTCGTAGCGAGGCTGATACATCGATAAAACCTGTGCCAAATATCCGTTCGATACATCAAGTAAGGAATGTGTCAACTGGCTTGGTCACTACAAGATCTCTCTCATGTTATACATGCGACCGTTGTCTGGAGTCAAGAATTAATGACTCGTGTAACCAACTTGCGGAAACCGGACCGTTCAAATTAGTGGAAATCGGACAGGACGGTAGTGGAGAAAGCGATCGTTTTGAAATGGAAGATACAGTTGAACTTGACGATAGCGATGACTTAATATCAAGCGACATGATCATTGCCGTCGTTGCCGATGATCCGAATGCGGAATATTATCTATTGAAAGTCACAAAACCGGCATATACAGTAAGGAAACCGACCAGTGACGCGTGGGGAGCATCGTATCCAAAGGGAACTAGTGTGATTTGTGGACTATACTATGACAGAAAAAGTGAAAGTCAATTGTCGTACACATTGATAAAACGGAAACAGGCAATCGTCCCGGCAAATTCAGTCTTGTACATTTGCTCACAACTTACTGCCGAAGTAAACATTACATTAAATGAGAACATTCATTTAGATATATTGGAGCGCTTACACGAAGTAAAGTTGCGTGTCTTGTAACGAACGAATAGAATAGGTACATGGTACTGACTAACAAGAGATATGAGCCATGCTCTGGAATTACCACCCTTATCGTATCTCCGTAAATTACCGAAAATGGTTTCCAAAAATTATGATATTTTCTGTAAATGATGTTGAAAGTTGGCGAAAATTTCAGGGCAGATGCGGAATAGAATTCCGCATCTGCCCAGTAATTTCCGCCAACTTTCAACAGCATTTACAGAAAATATCGCAAATTTTGTACATAAATTACGGTAAAATACGGAGATACGATAAGGGTGGTAATTCCAGAGCATGGCTCATATTATTTCGATGTACATGTAACTGTAAGTAATGTGTACATGTTAATAAAGTACAGGTAACCAATTGAATGTAGCCTGTATTCATAGTATGTGTGTTTCTGATCTAAAATGACATGCCACGTCCGTCATAAAAATAATGTCTTAGTCGCGGTATGAGTATGGATGGGAAACGTTTTTCTTACGTAACGTCATGTTTTCGCTATAAGCGACGCAACGATATGTGGCGTCAGTATTGTGCGTAACGTCAATGGAAAACATAAATCTACCACAAACATATACACTAATGTACACATTGACCAACATGTAACACAATCGATTTCACAATCACACACGTTAGTTCAGATAACAGCATATGCAAGCATTTTGATCCACAAAGATTTCCAGGATTAGACCCTTTACTGATAACAATTCTACCATCGATTTAGAATAGTACAGGGTGGCATGTATAAATATTTTATCCCACCGCACTAAAATGAAAATAAAAAGTTACAGTCCATTTAATACTTTTTAACATATCTGACTTGATTTGGTCTCGGACTGGTTTTTTTCATCCTCAGATATCTCATATTTTACAGGCTTCCTAATGTCTGATTTCATTTGTTGATATTTATCCATTTCTTCCATTATCAACTTGAATTCTTCATCAGATATCTTG
>JBEVXV010000910.1:0-3824 GCA_040505915.1 Sedimenticola sp.
TATCCACCGTTTTGGCTCATCGCTCAATACTCACCTCCACTACCATAGTTGCATGATCGATGGCCTCTTTGCCCAAACAGATGAGGGGCTGTAGTTCTACGAAGCTACAGGATTGAGCGATGAAGTTATTCATCAAGCCCAGAAAAAGATCAGAAAACGGGTACTGAGCCTGTTTGTTCGGCGTGGATTGCTCACATCAGATGATGCTGAACAGATGCAGGCATGGCAGAACGGAGGTGGATTTTCACTGAATGCAGAGGTAAGGATCGAAGGGGCAGACCGGCAAGGGCTGGATCGGCTGTTTCGCTACTGCGCCCGACCCATATTTGCAGGTGAGCGGCTTTGCTGGCAGGAGAAGGATGAGGTGCTTATCTACCGCCTACGAAAACCTCAGCATGATGGTCAAACCCTGTTGCGGTTGACCCCGGTGGAGTTTCTTGACCGAATTGCCCTCCTGATACCGCCACCCCGGCGGCACCGGCACCGCTACCATGGGGTATTGGCACCGAATGCACCACTGCGTGAGCAGGTAACAAGCAGGGCAGGGCTGCCGGTCACCAGCGAAAGCGTAGTGAGTTCGGATAAGCCAAATGTCGTGGAGAGTGAAGAGCAGGCAGCCAGCTGCCTCTTTATGTCGATCTGGGCCATGCTTCTTGCCAGAATTTATGAGATCAATCCACTGCTTTGTCCAAGGTGCGGTGGTGAAATGAGGATTATTGCCTTTATCACCGAACGGGAGCCGATCGGACGGATTCTGCGGCATATCGGGGAGCCGGATAGTGCGCCGGAGATCTCACCTGCCCGTGGCCCACCGGATTTTTGCCTGGAGCTGGATCAGAGTCAGGCGTGGTCTGATAATGAAGTCGATCCTGCACCGGAATTCGAGTATGACCAGACGGTGGGCTGGTAGCTCGCCTGCCGTGCAAAAAACACAGGTACTTTTGACCTGTGCTGGGACACTTGCGCCTCTTATTCGGATTGACGGGAGAGTTTGATGGATTTTCACCGTTGTACCGGCAAAGGACAAGGAAAAGTGCTTTGTGCTCGCTAAAATCCATGTGGAGGTGACTCGATAGATTGCCGAGCGTAGCGAAATTGGTTGATTTTATGGGTTGAAATTCCTATCCTTTATTTGGTGGCGTTTTATATCCAAAGTCAGGAAGGATTAAACGTATTGAGGTGGATGAAGAAATATTTAACAATGACAAAGTGGTTCTTCATGCGATTCTTGGGAAAGTGAATGATGTTGTTCATGCCCTTCCTCAATCAGCACAACCTCACTTTGTTTATTATGCATTGAAAGGAAAAACAAGAGATGAAGTACTTGCACTTCATCATACTTTTCAAGAAAAAATTATTGTTGAAGTAAAAGAAGAGTCATTCTAAATTGTCCAATTAAAGAGAGGAATATGTCGAATACGGTATTTAAAGAAATATACAACCTTGCCTTAGTAAATGTATTGGCGGATCGCTGTGCTGATGTAATCCCTGATTTTCCATCTACTTCTTTTGTAAAAGAGGTATCTCAAAATCTTGAGCAGTTGGAAATGAAGGAAAGAATTCAACAAATTGCAGATGGGTTTAATACTTTTCTAGGGGCTGATTATTTATCAGCACTCGAAACCTTACTGGAAGTGTCAAATCCTCGTCCTCAAATTGGCCTTGAGGAAATGAGAGGATTTGAGGTCTGGCCTCTTTGTCATTATGTAGAGGAGCATGGGCTTGATCACTTTGAAGAGTCTATTGCTGCACTGTACAAGTGGACAAAACAGTTTACCTCTGAGGTCTCGATTCGTCAGTTCCTTATTAAATACCAAGAAAAAACATTAGAGGTTTTAGAAGAATGGGTTCATGATCCTGATGAAAATGTGCGTAGACTAGTCTCAGAAGGGACACGCCCTAGGCTTCCATGGGCATGCCGCCTTCCTCACTTTCAAAAAGATCCTTTACCTGTGATCCATGTCTTAAAGAAACTAAAATCAGACTCCTCACTTTATGTTAGGAGATCAGTTGCAAACAACCTCAACGATATTGCTAAGGATCACCCAGATCTTGTTGTGGAAACAATAGAAGACTGGTTTGAGGTGGATGATGCTGATCGAATGTGGTTAATCAAGCATGCCTGTCGCTCCTTAATTAAAAAAGGGCACCCCAAGGTTTTGACACTATTGGGGTACACAGAAAATCCAGAAATTCAGGTAGAAAAATTTGTCTTAACCCCTGAAAAGATGTCACTTGGGGAAACTCTCCTGATAGAATTAAATCTTAAATCTCAAAGTGATAAAGAACAGAAGTTAGTCATTGATTATAAGGTCCACCAGATGAAAGCTAACGGTAAGTTAGCTCCCAAGGTTTTTAAGTGGACAACGAGAAATCTTGAAGGTAATAAAGATGTCCTCTTGATTAAGAAGCATAAAATTATTCCTGTTACAACACGTCGTTACTACTCAGGGCAGCACTTAGTTGAACTGATGATAAACGGAGTGTCATACGGGATCCAGGAGTTTTTTCTGTCAGTATAAAACTATGATACTGATATTTTATAAATTTGATAAAATTAAATTGAGATCAACATTATGTACTTAACTACATTCAATAAAAATTCTGAAGAAAACCTCAACTCAACTGAACTTGTAGCTGATGTTGTAGCGAATGTAATGGGGGAATTAGGGTATTCGAGAATAGCTCTCAGCAGTGAAGCTCTTAATGAGACCTCTGTCAAAGTTGACGTTGTCATGAATGATATTAAAGGTTACAGCCCAGATATGGTGACACTTTGCTTTGCAGCTCAGTTTAAAAAGGGTAGTGCTGATAAAGACGCAATGCAGAAATATGCTGATGTGAGAGCTGCTCCTTTAAAAAAACATGGGGGAAAAGTACTTGTGTGTGGTGTCTTAGGTAGATCTCCTATTTGGGATTTTGATGGCATTGAGCTAATTCAATTTCCTGCACAAGAAAATCTACAGGCATTAATGGGAGATCCTGACTATTCTGGCTCTCCAGAAGTAAAAGAAGCTTCAGCTGTTTTTGGCGGAAATTTTTCACTATCTGCAGTTAAAGTAGTTTAATATCGCTTAAAACTCTCGCCTTAAAAGTGGCTTCTAAGAATGACAAGCAAAACGCTTTGTTTAAGATGTTTTTTCTTAGAAGTCTCCAAGAATGCACCAAAAGCCTCAATTTGAATAGGTTGAATATTCAAGCACATAGTTTGAAAAGTATGATGATGACAGTTTCTTACCACCTTGTTCAACTTAAACAATTTTCTAGATGAGTTAAAATGACAAAAGCTATTCCTGGACCTTCTGGTCACCCAGTTTATGGAAATCTTAAGAACTTTAGAAAAGGACCTCTTCAATTTGTTCTTGAATGCAAAGAAAAATATGGAGATCTTGTTTGTCTTCGAATGGGACTGACAAAACTCTATCTCACATTTAACCCTGAATATGTTGGAAAGGTCTTCAGGGGGGAAGAGTTTGGAAGAAGTCTTGCGTCTACACTTTTTGAACCAATTTTGGGAGGTAGTCTAATTGTTCATGACGGCCCGGTATGGAAAAAACTCCGAGAAAATTTTGCACCTGTCATGGGGTCAAATACACTGAGACATTTTGCAAAAGAAACAAAAGAACTGTACGTGCTATTTCGCATTGATAAATCCCGTGGCTCCAAGGTGCTCATCGATACATTGGGACGAAAATTTGAAGGTACTATCGGATGTGACTATTTCTCGGCGTACCACAAGTACATGAACGATTTCAATGTCACTGTGCAATTTTGTATTGCCCATCTGATTCGAGACGTGAAGTTCCTGACCAATTTACCTGATG
>JBEVXV010000911.1:0-8691 GCA_040505915.1 Sedimenticola sp.
AATGCCATAGATCATAAGGCACCTATTGGCATGGGTGCGACCAATGCGCTGGACCGCGTCGCCGCGATGGTCGGTGATATCAGTGAAGTACCGCTGGATTTCAAGGCATCGGAGAGTGTACCTAATGCTGGCGTATTGCTTGCCTTGCCGGCACTGTTGTCAACGGGATTGCTGCACAACACAAAAAAACATTTTCAACTACCCAATGGTTACTATGGACTTGCCAGCATTTTTCTCTTGCTGGCCTTTATGGCGTTGGCACGGATCAAAAGCGTGGAAAGACTACGCTACCACGCACCTGGAGAGTGGGGCAAAATCCTCGGGCTTGATCGCATCCCGGAAGTACGTACATTACGCGCAAAGCTTAAAATACTCGCAACAGAATGTGAAAGCTCCCAGTGGGGTGCAGATCTATGTGCTCAATGGATGGCGGCGGATCTTGAGAGCTCCGCCACACTCTACATTGATGGTCATGTACGCGTATATCATGGCTCACAGACAAAACTGCCTAGACATCATGTAGCACGTCAACGTCTATCTCTTCGTGCAACAACGGACTATTGGGTGAATGCCATGGATGGACAACCTTTTTTTTACATCAATAAGGAAGTTGATCCTGGACTAATTAAGGTCGTTGAAGGTGAGATCGTACCACGGCTGGAGCAAGGGGTTCCGGGTCAAGCAACGGAGGAGCAGCGAGAGGAGAACCCATTTCTACCCAAGTTTTCCTTGGTTTTTGATCGGGAAGGATACAGCCCCGCATTGATGCTACGGGTTTCCGGGGCTGGCTTTGGGTGATGCTGAGCGGCGCAAGCAGAGATCCTTGTCGTTCCTGTTGATCGGTTTTGACTCAATCATAGAGAACGTACAAAGATTCAAGAATGAAGCTGTGCATTTACGTGAGAGTTGAAGTCAGTGGAGGTGGTTGTCACTCTGCACCAACCGAATATGCGCACCCAGACGGTTTTCACCGAGTAGTCGGCATAAGGCCTGCTCCTCATCCGTCAGGTTTGGATGAGTTTGCAAAGCCAACAGAATCAAAAGGTTGTTGGGCCGGTAGAGACAACCATGCTCTATAATCCTGAAATCAAACGTATCATAAAAAAATGGCAGCCGGATCCAAGCTGTGTTCATCATGAGCAAGTTCACTCCTACCCCAGGCCAAAAAATGACTACGAGAGGTCTCCAAAAAAAAGGGGTGACCCGAAGGCCACCCCTAATTCACCACTTAATGGTATACGTCAGGATCAGACGATATTACGAGGTGCGAAGGACATGGAGCGGAACTCGCTCTTGTACTTCGACTCGCCGATCTTCTTCACTTTGGCATTACCCATTTTGTAGTTGTAGTTACCAGAGATCTGATCAGGCACACGACCCTGCAGCACGTTGCTGGGCTGGGAGGTGTTGATGAAGTAGGAGTACATAGTACCCTTCTTCACATTGGGTGTGACAATTGCCACTGCCGTCACAGCGGCTTTATCCAGCTTGATCCAACCGTTCTTCATCAGATCTGCAAAGTTGAAATCAGATCCATGCACACCTTTTACGGTCCGCGTGAAGCTAGGCACTCGATCACTGTAGAGCATGATCTGATCACCCGATTCGATACCACGCTTGGCGGCATCATCCGGATGGATCTCAGTCCAGTTCTCAGGCCAACGCTGGGCGATGTAAGCACGACGATCCACATCATCGAAGCCTGACTGCCAGACCTCATTGATACGACCGTTGGTGTGCCACAGCTCGTCACCCTTAGGCTTCATCCATGCCCAGTAGTCAGAGAAGAGACTCCATGGGTGTTTCTGGATGTTGACACGACCGGTCTGCGAGTTGAAGTGCGTACCCTTCTTGTTGACCATGTTGGCGCCTTTGGTACGTCCCTCTGCCACCATCTGCTCTTGTGTCACAGTCGTGTCGTGCAGACGGGTGGTACCCAACAGCTCGCCAGTATCATAGTTGTAGAAAGTTGGGCCCTGAATACCGTCGGTACCCAGTTCACGCAGCTTCTCATGCAGCGTCTTGCCCTCTTTATGGGCGGCGACTTTGATCATGTGATAAGCCTTGCGGTTGCCACGACTGAAGCGTGAGGACTCTTCACAGACCTGATTGGAGTCTTTCCAATCATAGCCATCGAAACCCATACGTTTAGCCAGCTGAGCAATGATCCACCAATCCGGCTTCGCATCACCTGGGGCATCCATAAACTTGGAGTAGAGACGGATTCGACGTTCGCCGTTTGCGCGGACGAAGTTCTCCTCACCCCAGGTTGCCGCCGGGAAGACCACATCGGCAAACTTGGAACCAATGGGATCACGCAGGTAGATGTCGTGGTTGACCACCACGGTACCACCGGAGTCCATACGCTTCTTCAGGGTCTCGATGATCTCCTGCTTGTCGTAGGTGCGCACCTGATGAGGATTCATGGTCACCAGCTCTTCGAACTTGGTGTTGAGACCACCGGATCCGCACATCGCCTGAATCCAGGTTGTACCGACAACATGAGCCAGACGGGTGTTACCCTGGTAGAAGTAACGATCGCAATCGAGCGCCTGACGACGACGACCCGGACGTTTCTGTGGAGACTTGTTACGTGAGTAACCGCCACCGCCAGTACCACCGCGTTGATGACCACCGAAGCGACCGACCACCTGACCCGGACGACCACCGGCACCACAGATGGTGGCCAGGGAGCTTACCGCATTGGTGTTACCCGTGTTGTTGGACCAATAGAAGCCCTTCTCGATACCGATAGAGGTCTTTGGTCGGGTTCCATCAGCTTTAGGCTTAGCCAACCACTCAGCGGCCTGATAGATCTGCTCAACAGGGATGTTGGCAATCTCGGCAGCCACTTTTGGATCGCAATCTTTTTGTGCAAGATTCCACTTCTTGTAGTCTTCGTAGCCCTTGGTCTGGAACTTGCCCCAAGTAGTACGCCACTGCCAAGGTGTGTTACGAGTACCCTGACCGAAGCCTGAGCTGGAACCCCACTTGTCATTGACCCACTTTTTGATCCACTCGCTGTCTTCCCAACCATTTTCCATGATGACACGGGCGATAGCACCCATCACTGGCGTATCAGTACCTGGATCAAGCTGGATAAATAGAGCGTTACCCTTACTCCTGGCGTAGGCAAGACCGGCAGTCTCACGCACGTTCAGCCAGATGGTCTTCTGACCGGAATCAATCGCAGGGCGAATGAACTGGTTGAAGATCATGGTCTTGGTTTCGTACGGGTCTGTACCGCAGATCATGAGCACTTCTGCATCACCCCAGTCCTTATAAGCGGGGCCGAAGTTATCAAAACCGGCATCACGGAAACCCGGTGTTGAGGTTACGTTGGCCGGGGTATCGTGCATGGTCCAGTTGGCGGTATCAATCGAGCCCTTGGAGAACTTAGATAGGGCGTAGGTGTTCTCCACATACTGGTAAGAGTACTGCCGCATACCATAGGCGTTGGCACCGTGCTTCTTGATGGTGTGCTTGATCAGATCAGCGGTTACATCCAGAGCCATGTCCCAGGAGACCGGCTGCAGTACACCACTGATACGAATCATCGGTGACATCAGACGATCACGGGTCGGCTTGTCTGGGTTATAGATCTTCTGGGCAATACAACCACCACGAATAGAGGAGTCACCGCCCATGTTGACGGCTTTGGTGTCCTTATCCGGAATGATGATGATATTGTGAGGACGCCCTTCGTGCATACCTACATTGTACTGAGTAGGTGCAACCCAAGCCTGTAGAGGACCAGATGGGAAATCGGTGTTGAAAGCATTTTCAGATGCTTTCATACCACCATCCGGGGTGCCCACAGGCCAGCGGTAAACTTTGTAGCCACAAGCGACGATGCAGTAATCGCAACAGGTGGTCAAAACTTCCGCATTGGTGGGAGGCAGAGGAGTTTTGTCCTCAGGGAGATAGTACTTAGATGACATGTTATGACTCCTCCTAGGATTCCATCAGGTTTTGTGAACGGCCAAACAGCAGGCCCATGACGCCGACGGCGTAGACATCGTCACCATCCACTTCCAGCAATACCTGAGGAATACTCTGGTACGCTTGGCCGGAGACGATAATACCGTGACGGGTCATGTCGTAGGTGGATAGATGCAGTGGGCACTGACCCAATACACGGTGCTCACCGACAGCCTGGTATTTACCATTCATGAAGCCACCCTGGTGGGTGCAAAGGTAGCTGAAGGCCACCACATCACGTTTTGAACCAACACCACCACCCGCCTTGGCACCGTCCATATTGACGATAAAGCACTGGGAGTTACGACCGTCATCCGGGTAGTTGAAATCAACCGGCGTATTCGCCTTCAGCTCACTCAATTTAGCCACAAGTTTGCGTGGGTAGCCGACAACACGGGCTCTCGCCTGTGCTTGTCCAGGCAGCACACCAAGAGAGATGGTGCTGACCGCAGTCGCTGCGGCGCCTGAATACATCAGGAACTCACGACGATTCAGCATACACTGCCCATGTGCGGCGGCTGACTCGTCTTTCTTCTCTATATCAGTCATTACTTTGCCTCCTGTGCGGCTTGAAGCTCAGCTTTGGTGAAGAGAGGTGCATATTCAGGCATCTCTGGCTTCGCCACTGTAACTTCAGGGCCTGAGAACGCGCCAAGGAATGCGATCAGATCCTCTTTCTCCTGGTCACTCAGACCCAGGGGTTTGATCATCTTGGACTTATTCTCCGGGAACAGCGTGGTACGCCCCTCTTCATCAAAACCACCACGATCATAGAAATCTACAACCTCTTCCAGGGTGTAGAAGACACCGTTGTGCATGTAGGGTGCGGTGTATTCGATGTAACGCAGGGGTGCGGTACGGAACTTACCCTTATCCCACTTGTTTTTGCCACGGTAGTAGAAGCCCCAGTCGGACTTGGCACCACGGTAACCCTCTTGGGTCTGACCTTTAGCGTACTGCTCAAAGCGGAAGGTGATCTGTGCCAGACCATCCTCTTCCCAACGTTTGTTCGGTGGAATACCGATATTGTGGAAGTCGAGGTCACTGGCCTGCTCGCCGTTATGGCAGTTGATGCAGCCGCCCTTACCTTCGAATACCGCCTTGCCGCGCAACTGCTGTGCATCAAGCGCAGCCTTGTCGCCTTTCAGGTATTCATCGATGGGGGTCGTGAACTTACCGGTAGTGTTCAGGGTACGCTCAAAAGCGGAGATTGCTTTCCAAACATCACTGATCAGTGGCCACTCGCTGCCGTAGACATCATTGAAGCGTTTGCGATATTCAGGAATCAACGCCAAACGCGCTTCCATGATATCGCTCTCGCCGTTACCAGCAACACCACCCTTGGCAGCAGACTTGGCCTGCTTCTCATTGGATGAAGCGGAACCAGCCCAGAACTGACGCGGGTAGTAACCACTGTTCACGATAGTCTGGCTGTTACGCCAGTGAACGGTACCGGGGTAACCACGCGAGAAGTCCTCAGCCCACGCCCAACCCTGATCGGGTTCGTGGCAGGTTGAGCAACCGGTGGAGGCGTCACCGCCAATACGTGGATCAAAAAACAGGATTTTTCCGAGCTCTACTTTAGCATCGGTAATCTTGTTATCTGGAGGAATGGGGACATTACCCAGTGGAGCCAATGGTGCGGGACCTTTCTTGGCCATCATCATCGCTTTTGCAGGTGCAGCCTTGGATGCTGCAGCACTCTCCTGCTTGGTAGCTTGCGCCTGACAACCGAACAGCACGGTCGCAACAGCGGCAGCAACCAGGGTAGGAGCAAATTTCTTTGTACTCATGGTTATCACCTCTTAGTTACGGACCTGAGTCCAGTTGCTGATGGCTTCATACTCAGCCGGGTAAGGCTGACCCCATACATGCTTGGAGCTGGTCAGCTGATTGCCGGAAAGAGACTCCAGGAACACCACCAGGTCTTTCTTCTCCTGGCTGCTCAGCTTCAGAGGCTTCAACATCTTGCTCTTGTTGCTGTCCTTACCACCGCCTGCGTTGTAGAAATCGACAACACCGGCCAGAGACTTAACGGTACCATTGTGCATGTAAGGTGCGGTGTACTTCAGCTCACGCAGACTGGGAGTGATGAACTTGCCCATATCTTTATCGAGAAGAGTGATGTTGTAGTAGCCGGGGTCACGCTTCAGATTCATGTAATTGGGAATACCCTGGAACATGGTGAAGGCGATAAAGGCCTGATGGTTCATGGGATCCATAAAGACATCGAAGTTTTCAGCAACACCGGTGTTATGGGGTTTCTGATCGGTCAGCAGAGGACCGTTGTGGCACTGAATGCAACCACCTTTGCCTTTGAATGTCTTCATGCCACGCTTGGCGGAAGCAGACATTTTACCACTATCAAAAGGCGCACCGCTGGAGGTGAGTGTCTTCATATACTCAGGGATTGCTTTACGAATAGAACCGTTGGATGGCTCACCGTAACCGGCATCCTTAAACATCTTCACATAGACAGGATCCTGCTTGGCACGCTCCTGCATGATCCGCATATCCATGTTCATGGTGTAATCTTCTGTCAACATCTCACGGGTCATATCGTTGAGGTTAGTACCGATACGGCCATCGTGATTCCACACTTTTTTGTGTGCCACGTTGATCAAAGAGATGCTGTTACGGAAGTGGCCGTTACCAGGATAGCCCGGTGACAACGCATCGGGATGCGCATAACCATTTTCAGGTTTGTGACAATCTGAGCAGGATATACCTGCGTCGCCTGAGATACGGCGATCAAAGAACAGACGTTTACCCAGTTCAGCCTTTGCAGCGTTGGTTTTCAACTGCGGCAAGGGGCCGATATCCGGATACTGGCCCGCTTGAGCGCTAATTGTCACCCCCAGCCCCAGTGCAGCGGCTAGTAGTGAACGCCCGGTCGTGACTCGTACACCCATTGGATTTCCTCCAGGTCAGTTATTGCTTTATCGGTGTTCCGACGTTTTATTCAGAGTGCCGACACAAGCGTCGAATTTCTGAACTCTGCATTAAGTGCATAAACCAGGCCATTATTAACGAATATCTTTTTCTCTTTTATTATCCTTATGTTAGGTTTTTCTGATTGATCTATATCAAGGGTGTAACTACATAAAATTGAATAGATTGTTCCCTTAAAAAAATCATAGCGAACAATCTATCCATTTCGTTCAAGCCGATGAACGAAATAGATAGATTCAAATAAGCGTCAACTCATCAAAGTGAGGGGAATAGGTGTTCGGGGTCGGAGTCGATTGCGGTGAGATTGCGGGTAAATGTCACTGCTGTCCCGTTAACTCCCTCTCCCCTTTGGGGAGAGGGTTGGGGTGAGGGGGATCTAGTAACTTCTCAAAAAGTCCGTGCCATAGGGGTGCAGTAACACCTTTTCAGGAGACGCGGTGAATACTTCCCTGTACGCTCACAGCAGCATCCCTGCTGCTGTACCTCCTGAAAAGGTGCCACTGCACCCACCTGAAAGTTATCCATCGGCACTGGGCTATTGAGAAGTTACGGGATCTATAGATAAGTCGTTGATTTAATTAACCATCACCCTGGCCCTCTCCCTCATAGGGAGAGGGCATATTCTATTGCAGTATCTCATGTTGCTGTTGATATATGCGCCCTAAAAAACACCTCCACCAAGGAGTTACTGCAACATACTAAAAAGTTAACGGGACAGCAGTGGGTAAATGTACTGATTTTCGTCGCAATCGACTCCGACCCCTGCCGTAGGTTATTCAAATAAGCGTCAACTCTTCAACCTAGAATCCGCAGTTGGCGGCGTGAAGTGGGGGGATCAGGTCAATTACCATCGAGCAGGTAACGAACCGCCTCAAGAATAATGGATGGCCTCGTACCGTGAGGGAAGATAAAACGAAGTTCACCCTGAGGAGTGATCAGGTAGGTTACAGCAGAGTGGTTAACCGAGTAGCCAAAAGCAGAGCCCTCTAGCGCCACCTCATAGTATTTAGCGCCATACAGCGCCGCCACCTCGGCCACCTCTTGCTCTGAACCTATCACACCCACCAGACTGGGGTGGAAATACTCAGCATACTCTTTCAGCGATTCAACGGTGTCGCGCTTGGTATCTACACTGACAAAGATACCCTGCACCTTAGCCAACTCATCCTCAGTCATCTCATTGAGTGCTTGAGTCATAAATGAGAGTGACGTGGGACAGACATCCGGGCATTTTGTATAGCCAAAGTAGAGCAGCACCACCTTGCCACGTAGATCTTTAAGCGCGACAGGACCATCCGCCGAGTGCAGTGTGAAGTCACCTCCTTGAGGTGCCTCTTGAATAGCAGGTACCTTGTCCGTCTGCCGCAGCACTTCGCCACCGGCATAGACCAGCACAGGCGAAAGCAGAAGAGATAATAAAAATAGGGAAATTTCTCGTTTAAACATATTCAATCCTAAATCAAGGCCGCTATTAATTCAGCTTCTAGATATCAACATTTCACCACTGCTGTCCCGTTATCTTTTTAGTATGTTGCAGTAACTCCTTGGTGGAGGTGTTTTTTAGGGCGCATATATCAACAGCAACATGACATACTGCAGTAGAACATTCCCTCTCCCTATGAGGGAGAGGGCCAGGGTGAGGGTGAATTAAATCAACGGCTTATCTATTAATCCCCCTCACCCCAACCCGCTCCCCAAAGGGGAGAGGGAGTTAACGGGACAGCAGTGACATTTCACCTAGAATGACACTATTCAATG
>JBEVXV010000912.1:0-26086 GCA_040505915.1 Sedimenticola sp.
CCGACCTCGCCTCAGGCATTACCGGCGACGTACTCTATGTAGACTCCGGTTACCATATCCTCGCCATGGCATAGTAATTTTCTGTAGGAGCAGTCTCTCAGACCGCGATGAAACGGCCACCATGGTGCAACTATCCGTCGCGCCTCGATAAAGCGCTCCTACCAATCAGTGCATAGGGCGGCAGCCGAAGGGCTTGCGCCATGGATTTGCGTCCAATGCCGGGATCTATTGAGTTAAACCTCTATGAAACGAGTCGGAGCCCATGTCAGTGCCAGTGGCGGAGTGGAGAATGCACCACTTAACGCGCAGGCGATTGGGGCAAAAGCCTTTGCCCTGTTCACCAAAAACCAACGTCAATGGAAGGCCAAACCCCTTAGCGATAAGAGCATCGAGGCTTTTGGTCAAAACCTGGCCACGGCGGAGATCGCCCCAGAGCATGTGCTACCCCACGACAGCTACCTGATCAATCTCGGCCACCCAGAGTCCGAGGCGCTGGAGAAGTCACGTAACGCCTTTATCGATGAGATGCAGCGTTGTCAGCAGCTTGGGCTGAAGTTGCTCAACTTCCACCCCGGCAGTCATCTCAAAAAGATCAGTGAAGAGGAGAGCCTGGCACGGGTCTCCCAGTCGATCAATTTGGCACTGGAGCAGACCACAGGCGTGGTTGCGGTAATTGAAAACACCGCCGGCCAGGGAAGCAACTTGGGCTACTGTTTTGAACACTTGGCGGCCATCATCGACGGCGTGGAAGACAGATCCCGGGTCGGCGTCTGCCTCGATACCTGCCACACCTTCACTGCCGGTTACGATCTGCGTACCAAGCGCGCTTGTGAGGAGACCTTTGCCGCGTTTGAACAGATCGTCGGCTTCAACTACCTGCGCGGCATGCACCTCAATGACAGCAAGCCGGATCTTGGCTCACGGGTGGATCGCCACCACAGCCTGGGGATGGGAAAGATTGGCTGGGATGCCTTTGACTACATCATGAATGACCCACGCTTTGACGAGATCCCCCTGGTGCTGGAGACCATTGACGATACCATCTGGGCCGAGGAGATCCGGCAACTCTATGCACTACAGACGGGCTAACGGGATACCCTAGAGAAATAATCGGGAAAACGGTTGATCTTTCTCCAGGAGTCGTTAGAATACCGCGCTTCCAACGATGACAGCAAGCAACAGCAAGCCGTCACAGAACGCTCAGCGGAGCGGTAGTTCAGTTGGTTAGAATACCGGCCTGTCACGCCGGTGGTCGCGGGTTCGAGTCCCGTCCGCTCCGCCATTACACTAAGAAAAACGGCTGCTGATTTTAAATCGGCGGCCGTTTTTTTTGCCTGCTGCTGTTAGACGGTTTTCAAACGATCTTATCTGTCGCCTCTGCTTGACCTCTAGCAACTGCTTTGTACAAGTCAAAAGTGCATAAGTAGAGAGTAACTTCTCAAAAAGTCCGAGCCATAGGGGTGCAGTAACACCTTTCCAGGAGACGCGGTGAATACCTCCCTGTACGCTCACAGCAGCATCCCTGCTGCTGTACGACCTTAAAAGGTGTCACTGCACCCACCTAAACGTTATCCATCTGCTCTCACTGCTGTCCCGTTAACTCCCTCTCCCTCATAGGGAGAGGGAATGTTCTATTGCAGTATGTCATGTTGCTGTTGATATATGCGCCCTAAAAAAAAAACCTCCACCAAAGGAGTACTACAAAGTTAACGGGACAGCAGTGATCTGCACTGGGTTACTAAAGAGAGCGCTATGTTGCTGTAACTTCAGCGACAAAGGATTGTAGCTTCTCCTGAACCAGCGCATAGGTTTTGTCAATATTGGCTGCAATATCGCCTTCCAACACCCCTAATCCACCGAGTACGGCACGCGCTTCTTCAAAGCCTTTCTCAATGCCCCCCTTGATCAGATTGGTAAATTCGTTAACCGCCGTTTCCAGGTCCATCTCAGGATGCCGTTCCTGATAGGCTGAAAAGAATTTTGTGCTTAGAGATACGATACGATCAGCCGTAGCCTCTGGGGTAACATCCAACCCGGAGTCAGAAGCTTCTTTCAGCGAGACACCCAGTACTGGCTCCAGAATACCATTGAGTTGATCAATGGCTGTTTTTAATAATAGTGACAGTGAATTGTTGCCACTGGCAATACTAACCTCGAGTGTAGACTCCATAATTTGCATATTTAGTGATTGCTGCAGAGTTAATTCATCGACTCCTTTTCTGATGTCGTTTTTCTCATGGGCTAAGGTGGAAACCTCCTGACCCAAAGGCCCGTTACTTTTATCAAAAGACGATTTCAACTGATGAACTTGATTCCCGAAATTTTTAATCTCCATCACTCAGCTCCCAACGCACCATCGGTACTAATATTGTCGGCCGATTTAAGAATACATTTAGCCGCCGCCACAAAAAAGATCTCTCTGGCAACCGTTAGCGATTAAGGGCCTCTGAATAAATCTGGCCGAATCGAATTGTGTTCTGGAGGGGCAAGATTAAGGGCGAAAATCCCAGGTAACTATTCTGCGGTCCCTGTTACGAGGCTATTTTTACCAGTCGGAGTCGATTGCCCACATGGATGTGGGCAATCGACTCCGACCCCGAGCACCACAGTGAGGAACACACCGGAAGTATTAACCTGAAAACCGCCGTTGGACGGCGTGAAGTATGGGATTGTATGCTCAGCTACCCGTGGCTACTCTCTGCATAGCGCTCTTTAATACGTAGTAGATCCGGCATAACTTTATGAAATAGTTGCACCAGTGCCGGATCGAAATGAGTGCCCGTGGACGCATCAATCCACTCGACCGCCTCCTCGACTGTCCATGCCTTTTTATAGGGCCGCTCTGTAGTTAGGGCATCAAAGACATCCGCAACAGCGACGATGCGGCCTTCCAGAGAGATATCCTCTTCAGCATGACCGTAGGGGTAACCCGAGCCATCCCATTTTTCATGGTGAGTCAGGGCGATGTTCTGTGACATCTGCAACAGTGGCGAAGCATCAGCACCGATGATCTCTGCACCAAACACAGGATGTTTTTTCATTATCACCCACTCATCTGGACTCAGCTTCCCCGGTTTTTGCAGGATGGCGTCTGAAATGCCTATCTTTCCGATATCGTGCATAGGGGCGGCATTAAAGACCAGATCGACCCACTCACTGTTTCCACCATAGGCTTGGGCAATCATCTTTGAGTAGTAGCTCATGCGGATAACATGAAGACCGGTTTCATTGTCTTTATACTCTGCGGCACGCCCCAAACGCTGAATGATTTTCAGGCGGGTGTCGCCCAGTTCTTGAGTGCGCGCGTCAACCTGTCGGCTCAACTCCCGCTGTTGATTATAGAGTGCCACATGTGTTCTGACACGCGCCTCGACGATGGATGGAGTAACCGGCTTGGTTATATAATCCACCGCTCCCAATTCAAAACCATGCCTTTCATTTGAGGCCCCTTCTTTGGCGGTGACAAAGATAACCGGTATTTTTGCTGTGGCGGGATTCGCTTTTAATTTTCGGCATACTTGATAGCCGTCCATTCCCGGCATCATAACATCAAGCAGAATGATATCCGGCTTAGTATCCGAACAGATAATATCCAGCGCTTTTTCACCACTGAGAGCCGCGATAATCTCATATTCAGCGCGGAGTATTCCGACCAACACGTCGATATTCTCAGGTGCATCATCCACGATAAGGATCAGCGGCCTACCTGTCTGCTCTACCATATCCAGTACCTGCTAAAAATACGCTTTAATAAACCTCTGAATATCATCACAATGAGATATCCAACTTATCTGCCAAATCCTCCAGCCCAGTTATCGCCCCATCAAAATCATACCTCTCAATTGCATTAACAACTTTGGCAAAAAGTGGCTCATACTCTGATCCTTCCAGCATAGTCCTGAATCTGCCAATATGTTTGTCTGCATTAACATTATGCCTGGTTGCCAGCGTGTGCAATTCACGCAAAAGGGGTTCCAGCAACGCTTTTTCTGGGGTGGTGGGTACGAATGTATCATCTCTGGCTATAGGAAAAGCGATAGCGTCTAGCCCCCGAAACACCTGCCGCAACTTGGCATCTACTTCCATCGACACTTGATCAATTGAGTCTATATCCGCAGTACAGGCCCTCTCGAGTTTGGCTGCTGCTACCTGTAGCGAAAGTGCGCCTATACTACCTGCCAGACCCTTGAGTGTATGCGCATGGCGTATTGCCGTGTTTAAGTCCTGATCAGATAACGCTGAATGAAACTTGTGAATAAAATCTGTTTGATTATTTCTGAATTTTAGCAGTAGTCTGTGATAGAGATGAGCATCACCATTAACCGTCAGAAGCCCGGCATCCGTATCAACACCCTCTATGGAGTTAAGTGCTTCTGCTAGTGTGCCCTTTCTATCACCATTTAATGCCCTGTTTGAGTGCTGTTGATCAGGAACGATCCACTTTGCCATTGTGGCAAACATCTCATCTGTTCTGATCGGCTTGGCAATATGGTCATTCATACCTGCGGTTAACACTTCTGTATAATCCCCATCCATCACGTCGGCAGTCATAGCAATGATCGGAAGCTGCTTGAGCCTGGGATTTTTACGAATCTCCCGTGTTGCTGCGTATCCATCCATAAGCGGCATCCGACAATCCATCAGTACTCCGTCAAACGCCTGCTCCTCCAATATTTTCAATGCTTCAATTCCGTTATTAACTACCTCTACACCAAGCCCATTACTCACCAGCAGTTCGCGGGCAAGTTCCTGATTGACTTCATTATCCTCTACCAGCAACACATTGGCATTATACAGTGACTCAATTGCCTTGATCGTTGAGGTCTGAACCCTTGCCATCTGATTCCACTCCCCAGCCTCTTGACCCGATATACTTTGAGCAATTTTCAACAGCGACGCCGGGGTCACTGGTTTGACAAGGAAACCACTCAGGTTGAACTGTCTAAAAACATCCTGCACAGATTCATGAGCATAGGTATTTGCCATGACTACAGCCTGTACCAGAGGAAGATGTTTGGTTTCCCTCATCGTCAACGTTGCTTTCAGTCTCTCTCGCCCAGGTACTTGCCAATCGATCAGCAGGATCTCATAGGGATCCTCCTCCGCCTCTTCAATTACTTGAGCGGCAGCTTCACCCGATGCCACCGAATCAACCCGAAAACCGAGTTTTGCAAGCATATCCGTAATGGCCTGCCTAGAATTCAGGCTGCCATCCACCACAAGAATTCTCTGTTGCATTAACGTTACCATTGCAGAATTCACATCTACATTCTGCTCTTTCTTCTTTACTCCAATGGTGAAATGGAATGTACTGCCGCTACCGTATTCACTCTCCAGCCAGATATCTCCACCCATCAAACTGACTAACTGTTTGCTGATCGCCAGCCCCAATCCGGTGCCACCGTAACGACGTGTGGTAGAGCTATCAGCCTGACTGAAAGATTGAAATAGTATTTCTTGTTGTACTTCAGTAATCCCAATACCATTATCTTCTATTGAAAAATGTAAGAGAGCTTGACCTTCGGTCTCTTCGCTCATATTGGTGGATACCAGAACTTCACCTCCCTGTTCTGTGAATTTAACTGCATTGGTACCAAGATTTATAAGCACCTGACCCAGTCGAAGAGGGTCACCGATAAAGACCTTCGGTAAGCTGGGATGCATATTAAAAATCAGCTGAATATCTTTTTCATCAGCTTTCAGCCCCACCAGGTTGGAAAAGTTGTCCATTACCTCATCAAGTTGAAACTCGACCTTCTCAACTTCCATCTTCCCAGCTTCGATCTTGGAAAAGTCAAGAATATCGCTAATGATTCCCAACAGGCCCTCCGCTGAGTGATGGACTTTTTCAATATAGCTGCGCTGCTTGCCAGTGAGGCCGGCACCCAAGGCCAGGTGTGACATCCCGATAATAGCGTTCATTGGTGTACGTATCTCATGACTCATATTTGCGACAAAGTCGGACTTGGCCCGGGTCGCTGCTTCAGCCTGATTTTTAGCCACAATCAGTGCCTCATGCATAGTTCGCTGCTCTGTAATATCGTCTTTGACTGCAATGTAATGTACCACTTCACCCTTGCTATCCTTTACCGGCGAAATGGTGATGCTCTCCCAATAGAGTGTGTCATCTTTCTTTCGATTGCATATTTCTCCATGCCAGGTATCTCCCATGCTGATTGTCTGCCAGAGTTCTGAGTAGAACTCCTGAGGCTGCTCACCACTACCCATCTTGCTAACCTTCTGACCAAGCAACTCATCAGATGAGTATTGGCTCAGCTTGGTGGTATAGGGATTTACATACTCGATAGTACCCTGGGGGTTGGTTATGATAATAGAGACCGGACTCTGTTCCACCGCCTGTTGCAGTTTATGCAACTCTACTGTGGATTCCTGTAGATTCTTTAAATTCACCTCTGCACGCTGTTTCATGCGTTCAGCATCGCGCATCAGGCTGACTGCAATCTTACGGGAATTTTCCAACTCAACAGTACGCTCATTAACCCGCTCATCGAGCTGTTCATTTACTCTTTTTAACGCCTGTTCCGCATCTACCCGTTCACTAAGATCAAGATGAGTGCCAACCAAGCGTAGAGCCTCCCCACTGCCTGGATCCCGTTGCAAAAAGCCACGCGAGAGTATGGGTACCCAATGACCATCCCGGTGCATCATGCTGAACTCGATTTTGAACTTATCCCCACCTTCGTCAATAACTGCCTGCACCAGCTCCAATACCGATACTCCATCATCGGGGTTAATCAGAGACTTCCAAGTATCCAGAGTGGCTGCCCACTCGCCATCGTGATAGCCCAGCATCTCCATCCAGCGTTCGGAGTAGAAAACTTCGTTGGTTTTCAGGTTCCAATCCCATACACCGTCACTAGAGCCCAACAGGGCCAACTTGAAACGCTCCTCGCTCTGGCTCAACTCCTGTTCGGTAAGACGTAATTCTGTGAGATCCTGCACGGTACCCAACATGCGAACAGGTCGCCCTTCAGTATCACGTAAACACTCACCTCGTTCCTGAACAAATCGCTCTTCACCGGTCTGGAGCACAATTCTGTGGTCAACCCTATAGAAAAAGTCCGGGTCAGCAAAGACCTTCTCAATAGCGTTGCTCATCTGCTCACGATCATCAGGGTGAACCATCTCAAGAAAGTATTCATAACTCAACGGGGTGTTATGCGGCTCTTTATCAAATATTCGATACACCTCGTCAGACCATTTGACTTCGTCGGTGAGAATATTCCACTCCCAGTGACCGAGGTGTGCAATAGCCTGGGCCTTGTTCAGTTGCTCGGTGCGCTCCAGCACCATCTTTTCAAGGTCACTCTTATAGCGATCAAGTTGCTCTTCCACCTCCCTGCGAGCAGTAATATCACGAACAATTCCGGTGTAAATATGCTCACCGCCAATCTCGCTCTCGCCCAAGCCAAGATCCATTAGAAACTCACTGCCATCCTTGCGACGGCCGATCACCTCTCGACCTATACCGTGTAAGTCTGCATTGTCGCTGCTAATATAGTGCTGAATGTACCCATCAAGCTTAACCGTCTCTTCCTGGGGCATAAGGATACTGGCATTACACCCCATCACCTCCTCTTCTCGATAGCCAAACTGCTTCTCTGCCCCCCCTTGAAACCCGATGATAATACCCTTGCTGTCAATCGTAATGATACTGTCGATTACGTTCTCCAGCACTGTGCGCTGTCGTAGCTCGCTCTCTTGCGTCCTCCGGCGTCCTCGGTCAAACAGCAGGGCCAAACTCAGTAGCAACAGGATACCCAACAGGGTCAGTCCATTGATGATGTTATTGCTATATCTATGGGTAAGATAAGCCTCCTCCACATCAAGCTCTGTGGTAACCCCCAGCCCCCACTCCTTGTCCCACAGCCATACCCCTATAACAGGAACACCTCTATAATCCCTGTAACCGATAAGATTATTACCACTACCTGAAGTGATGGCTGATTGCGCCATCAATGTTAGTGGACGCTGTCCGGATAGTTGTTTAACCTGCTGATCTGTCGTGAGATCGACTCCAGGGTCTCTGATTGAGATGGCTGGATAGTCCTTTACCTGAGCATTATCTGGAGTAGCTGCCTTATTTAGTTGCTCAGAAAATCGGCTTTGACTAATCATCATCCCTTCTGCATCAAAAGCGTAAGTCTCACCACTCACACCAATGCGACCACGACTGAGAATTCTCGCAAATGTCTCTTCAGGGTCAATATGAAGTGTAAGTGCGGCCACTATCTGGTTGTGTTGATCATAGATTGGGGCTACCACAAACATTAGATGTGCGGGCTCTACCGCTCCGTCCTGTTTGTCCGATAGGTGTGGACCGAACGAGAGTGGCCAGTTGGTAACTGTTTCCCCCGACCACACCCTCTCCATCAACTGCTGCTGTCCATACAATGGGTTTATGGCACCTATCTTGTCATCCCGCCCTGAACTGAGATTGGTAAGATTTCGATCAATGATAAAAAATGAGTGATAATTCTTTGCTGCAAGAACAGGCATCAATAGTTGGCGAAGTTTTACTTGAGCAACTGCCAATTTCAGCGACTGCGGTTCACCACCAATGTTCAGCAACTCGCTCACTGATTCCTGTAGCGACCCGCTGTTGGCCCACAGAGCAACCTCTGATTCTATACTTTTGCGCCAGGAAACAAGTGCCTGATGGCTGCTCTTGAGCACAGACTCCAGCGCCTGCCCCGTCTCCTTTTGTGTTTCGCTGGCAATCAGCTTCTGCGCCAGATAAGCACCGCTGAAGAGTACGACTATCGCCAATGAGAGGATGATAATGAGGGGGAGTATACTTAACCGGTACGTTTTTGAAGAGTGAGTCATACCCAAACTCCCAGGCTAATCTTCAGCCTCATCATAAGGTACTGACCTACCCAGTTCTATCGATAGATCATTCACCTCTTTTTTCAATTCAAGGAGTCGCAACTCCCGCCCAGCCATACTATCATTCATAATTTTAAGTTCTTCAGCCTGTTCAGCCAACATTCTATTCTTCCAAGTAAGATCGAGATGTACTTTAACGCGGGCCAGTACCTCCTCCCGCTGCACCGGCTTGCTGATATAGTCAACTGCTCCCACCTCAAAGCCATTTACCCGATCGCTCAATGCATTAAAGGCACTAACAAAGATGATGGGGATATCTTTGGTCTTTTCCTCCTGCTTAAGCCGCTGGCACACTTCAAAACCATCCATTTCCGGCATATTGATGTCGAGCAGGATCAAATCTGGTGGAGTGGTAATAGATGATTTAATAGCCAGTTGAGGTGTATCTGCCGGGCGCACCTTATAGCCCTCAGAAATTAATATATTAGTCAGTAATATCAATGACTCAAACGTATCATCAACTACCATAATCTCACTTTCAGTTGACTTCATGGCACAGACACTTCCCTATCAAAGAACACTCATAGGCTCCCTCGCTTCCACCCTGAAGGAGTAGCACCTTATTTATTTCAATTTTTTCTTTATGGATAAGCACGGCTATTTACCAAGCAATTCTAAAATTGTGCTGAATTGGTAGCGATCAAGCAGTGCCTGCAGACCATCAGCTATATGGGTATCAATACCACGTATTTGTTGGATAACAGATTGTGTTGTTGTGATATCAAGATTGAGAGCTGCATCATTGAGAATATCTTTCAGATTCTGTGGTAGAGTCTCTAGCATCTGCACCGTTAATCGAACAAGACGCTTCTCCTCATACACAAAGCGCGGCTCTTCGGCATAAAGATAGCGCACACCCAGTTGTTGCTTGATTGCATCGAATATTTCATATGGCTGAAAAGGCTTATATCGAATATCATCGCAGCCTGAACTAAGTACTTTTTCTCTTTGCTCACTGAAAACGCTCGCAGTAAGCGCAACGATGCTCACCTTGTCACCATCTGGTTGAGAGCGAATTTTTGATGTGGCCTCATAACCATCCATCACCGGCATTCTCATATCCATCCAGATAAAGTGGGGGAGCCACTGCTGGAATAGATTTAAAGCTTCTTTACCATTTTCAGCTTCTTTAACATCGAAACCAGCCTGTGTCAGCATACTACTTAGTAACAATCTGTTATCAGCATTATCTTCCACCACCAGAATACGCCAAGCTTTTTGACCCGGCTCAAGGCCAAGCACTGCGGGTAAGACAGCAACGGCACTATCAATATCATCGGCATCCGCTACCGTTACCGGTAACTCAACAAAAAATAGCGTCCCCTCACCCGTTCGACTCATTAATTTGATATCTCCACCAAAAAGTGTGACAAAAGATTGGGTGATAGACAACCCAAGACCGGTACCTTTGGTATTACTGGGATTATGCATCGACTGAACAAAAGGCTCAAAGATACGCTTCTGCTGCTCATCCGGGATACCCACACCGCTATCCTCCACCTCAAGTTGAAGAGAGACCCTTGAAGGATCATTTTCAATTGGCTGGGTCGCAGCGCGCAGTGAAACCTTTCCCTTATGGGTGAACTTTATTGCATTACCCAACAAGTTAATTAGAATCTGTCGCAACTTTCCTGCATCGGTCAGGATATATTGATTAGTTCCCGTCTGAATTGATAATTCGAATTTAAGCCCTGCATTTTCAGCCCGTACTTCAAACATCTTGCCGACATCATTTAGCAGCTGAGGTAGGTCGAATGTAATCGCTTCTATTTCTGACCGGCCAGCTTCAATCTTTGATATATCCAGTACATCATTTATCATATCGAGCAAGTGTTCACCACTGCGATTAATAATATCAATTATCTCATGCTGTTCCTTGGTTATTGAGGGGTCATATCCCAACATGGTGCTAAATCCGAGAATCGCGTTTAGAGGAGTGCGTAGCTCGTGTGACATATTGGCCAGGAAGATACTCTTGGCCTGATTGGACATTTCGGCGAGCTCTTTGGATTTTGCAAGCTCCACTTGCAGTGCTTTCTGTTGACTTATATCAGCGGCCATACCCAGCAAGGCGTAGGCGTTTCCCTGCTCATCCAACATTGGAGCTTTGGTACTCAGATAGATGTGCAGTGTACCATCGGGATGTGGAACACTCTCCTCCACCGTAGTGGGCGATTTACTGGAGAGTACGCGGTTATCGACCTGGACAAGTTTTTCCGCTATGTCTGCCGGTAAGAGTTCCGTATCATGTTTTCCAATCACATCCTCCTTACTGATACCAACAGCCTCTTCATAGCGGCGATTGACCATTAAATATATTCCGTCTGAATCTTTGGTAAAAAACACGGCGGGTAGGTTATCGATAATCGTCTCAAGTTGACGTTGATTCTCTTTGAGCCGTTGATTAGCCTGCTCAGATTCATGGCGCAGTTGACGCGACTGCTCCTCTCTCTCGACTGCGGCGGTTACATCCATGACCTGTACTAAACAGCGGCGCTCATAATCCTCCGAGAAAGGCCTGACCACGACCATCTGTCGCAACATTTTATTCGATTTTAGATCTGCATCACTGGCATAAAGCGGGAAAGGATCTCGTTGCAAGCGGGGTGAGACTATTGCAGACATTCCCTGCTCCAGCGCTTCAGATATGGATTGTATGACGCGCCCATTCTCAATTTCAGGGAATATATCCGTGAGAGTACGCCCTACATTAGGTTTATCACTAATACCGGAAGCCACTGTAAACCATAAATTCCAAGATATCAGACGACACCCAGGACCGACCACGATAAGGCCAACCTCAATCGCATCAAATAGATTTTCAGCGATAACTGGACGGGGCATCAGGAGATTCCGGAATCAGAAAGAAACTGATGAATCCTTTCACGTAGCATATCGGCAGCCTGTATATCCAGCAAAAATACGAGATAACCCTCTATTTCCAAGTTTGCAACGGCAAAGTTTATATGCAGAAAGAGCACAAGCTCATCCGCTTTTTCTTCCACCTCCAGCACATCAATGCTTTGTCCCTGAAGATACTCGGGAAGCGAGCAGAAAAACTCACCACCCAGGGTATTTGCGATACTCCCGAGGCAACCGTTAAGAATAATATTACCGACTTCCAGTAGCGCCTCTCGCTCAAGCTCAGTGATAGAATTCTCATCCACAGTTTCACCCAGCAACGCACGCACCAATACGAGACTCTTATGAGAGGGAAAGATCAGCATGGCATCACCATTAAAGCCGCCTTCAAAACGTTCCTTGATTGCGGAAACATTAGTTATATCCTGCCGATGCATAAGCTCTGCAGTCTGCCTGCGTGTCTGGATATAGAGCGTCGGCACTGATAGCATCAACTCTTCACCCAGTAGTTGCCCAAGTGAAGCGGCAGCACGCCCAACGCCGATATTGAGTAATTCGGTGATAGCATCCTTCTCAATCGCAGTCAGATCGAACATTGTCATTCACCTTTCAAAAAAGCGATAATCAAATCGGGGTTAACTGGCTTGTTGATAAACATCAAACCGCCTTCCTCAGCACGCTGTCGCAGTACATCCTGGATATTCGCGGTGAGAAGTGCACCTTGTATGTTGGGGAATTTCACTTTCAGCTGTTTACATAGCTCCAATCCATCCAAACCCTCCATGTTGTAATCGACCACCATAATATCTAGGGGCAGATCAGCCGCTAGGCGAAGGGCCTCGCGGCTATCTTTCGCCTCTATGACACGCCAACTTGGGAATTCTCTCCTGATGATCTCTTTGACCATCATACGCGCCACCATGCTGTCATCGACTACCAATACATTTTTCATCTCACTCATGGCACCCTCATTAAGCCTGATCATTGAATTTGATGGTTGAAATTATACCCAGCCAGCCTCTCTTACGGATCATCTCTATCCTTTAAAAATAGTAATTAGATCGCTTAAATACAAGTACTTAATTCACCTAAAAAACGGGTGTTATGACATTAACAACAAATACTTCATGGGACTGCTGGATACGACCCACTGTTTAATTTGAGACTGCACTCGCTTCGGCAAGTAACAGGCTCACCTCCTCCAAAGTAAGCATCTGCCCAACTGCGCCCTCAGCCATGGCTCGTTCCGGCATACCGGGTACAATGCAGCTGGCGGGATCTTGTGCAAAGGTCTCACCCCCTGCCTGGTGTATCGCCAACAATCCCTTAGCACCATCCTCCCCCATCCCTGTAAATACCCCCGCCAATGCATACCTGCCGCAGGCTTCTGCTACCGAGCGAAACAGCGGATCGGCGGATGGTCGCTGATAGTTCTCTTTTTCCCCTTCAATATAATCTACGTATAAACTTCCGTCGATTCGTTTACGCAGCACCATGTGGGCATCATCTTTAGCAAACAGCACCTCACCGGCATGTAACCGATCCATGCTCTTGGCGATACGTACATTCAGAGCACAGGCCTGATCCAGCCAGGCGACCATGCCCTCAACAAAACCTTTAGCTATGTGCTGCACCACCAGAATCGGCAAAGGAAACACTTCAGGCAACTGCGAAAGAAGTGTTTTCAGTACCTTTGGCCCACCTGTTGAAGCGGCTAGTACAAGAACCTGAAATGGATGAACCTTCAGATGTGACTCTATTGTTCTTCGCCCCCGATGACCTGTAGGGGGTGAGAATCGACGATGCCGTACAACCTTCACATCGGCCATGGCACGTACTGTATCTACTATACGACTACGTGCTTTTTCAAAGTCAGGATGACTAATGCCATAGGGTTTTTCAATCACCGCGAGTGCCCCCTCTTCAATGGCACGGAAAGTAATCTTCAACTCCTCCTGATCAATGTTTGAGCTGATCACAACGATGGGGATAGGAGATGAAGACATGATCTCTCGGGTGGCAATAAAACCATCCATCGTCGGCATACGTATATCCATGGTAATGACATCCGGATGAAGCTTCCTGGCCATGCTCACCCCTTCAGCGCCATCACTGGCAATCCCCACCACCTCCATGTCCGGCTCATCATCGAACAGGGCTTGTAGTAGCATAGCCACCGTTCTGGAGTCATCAATAATCAATATACGTAAGGCAGGCTTCATAACTGCTCCGTTTTTGGAGAACCTCTAAACGAATCATAAAACACTATTTTTGGAGCACCATTTATCGACTTGCGGTGCTGACCTTGGTATAGGAGTGAATCTGCTCATCTCCATTTTTCGGAGAGTTCTACAAAAATGCCTACTTTTCATCACTGCGGAGGGTGTCATTAAAACCCCTTCGCCCTGATCCCAAGCACCCACTGAATAGTTACAAATATTGAAAGCAAGAGCGTAAATAGCGAAGCTTGAGTTACAAGAAGGACTTAATCATTTCCAAAAATGAAGCCGTCTCAAACTCACCTTTTACAATATAGGCGTCAGCACCACCCTCCATTGCACGTCGTTTGTTCTCGTCACTCTCCAGTGATGAGACGATAATCACGGGCATATCATTCATGCTTTGATTAGAACGAATCTCATTGATCAGCCAAAAGCCATCTAGACCCGGCATCTCGATATCACTGATAACCAGATCAAAACTCTCCTTTTCCAGACGATTCCAGGCATCAGCACCATCTACTGCGATACTGACCTTAAACCCCTGAGTCTCAAGGATGTTCTTTTCCAGCATCCGTGTCGTAATTGAATCATCGACCAGCAGAATATGGTGAACAGTGGATGCTGGAGGGGCTAGTCTGTCACCACCTGCCTTAAGCCTTGGGTTTGGTCCACTAAGCGCAGTTTCAACCAACGCACCGGGATCCATTACAAGGACCGTCTGACCATTTAGGTTGAGGCACCCCCCTTTGAAGTGGCGAACAGAGATGAGAGGTGGCTGAAAGGATTTAATCACAATCTCCTGCTCACCAATGATCTCATCCACCACCAGTGCAATCTGCTGCCCTTTTGCGGTTAGAGCGACCAGACTCAAAGTCGTATCCGACCTCTCTGTGTTGCGATTGAGACCTAATAAGTCAGAAAGCTCATAAACAGGAACAGATCTACCATCAAGCTCCACTACTTGTTTTGACTGAAGAGCGTGAAGTTCTGTCTCCTCTACTGCAAGCATACGGTCGATACTGGCAATCGGAAAGACAAAGCTTTCACCTGCACAGGAGATATGCAGACCGTGATCGGTAGCCATTGTCAAAGGAACCTGAAGATAAAAGCGGGTACCTTCTCCCCTCTGTGACTCCACCCACACTCGACCCTGAATTTCACGAAGATTGGACCTCACCACATCCAGACCAATACCTCTACCGGAAATTTGAGTGATATCATCACGGCAGGAGAAGCCGGGGAGAAAAATCAGTTCCTGTAATTTATCAGCAGCCAGCTCCCTGGCTTCAGCTCTCGTCAGTATGCCTCGCTCAATCGCCTTCTCCCGAACCCGTTCCAGATCCAGGCCCCGCCCATCATCCTTCAATGAGAGGGTTATCCAACCCCTTTCATCGGTTATCTCGAGGGTAAGATCTCCTTCAGGGGGCTTTCCAGCCCCCAGCCGCTCTTCGGGGGACTCAATCCCGTGATCAAGTGCATTGCGCAACAGGTGGACCAGAGGGGAGCGAAGCTGGTCCAGTACAAAACGATCCAGTTCAATACTGTCGCCATACACCTCTAGCCGTGCCTGCTTACCCAACTGCTGTCCAATCTCCCGGGTATTGCGCAACAGTGATTGGGTAATCGTGGAGAGCGCGACCAGGCGCATCATGTGCAAGCTGTTTTGGAGACGGGTACTGAGGTAATCCAGCCGTTTTTTTCTCTCCTTGGTAGTACGTCTCAAGATGAGTGCCCTACGGCCAATCTCGCCCATCAAATCCGGCAAGTGTTCACTCACTTCCGTCTTTCTGTAGCTATCGAGTTTAGCGTCTTTCTGTAGCTCAACGGAAAGTCCATCAAGCACATGCCTTAAATCATGAAAATCTGTCTCAAGTTTGCGGGCTTGCTGATACACCCCCTCCATCTCAAGCCGGTAGATCTGCATCTCATCTGCTAATGCGATGGTCTGATCGAGGCGTACCGAGGGTATACGCAGAATTCTGTTCTCCTCTACTTTCTGATCAGAGAGCGCGCTATCTGATGGGCTAGCGGGCACTTCATCAGACTCTATTATGGGTACGCTAACCTCTCTCACCGCCACTGGAGGAAGAGGTAACGGCTCTTCCTGTGGCTGACTGATCTTTACAGGGGCCGCCTCTTCTTGGGGTGAGATATCGAGTGCTTCAAGCTGTGCCAGGTAGTGTGCCATATCCTCAGGAGCGGCATCGCCTGGCGCCAACTCACGGCCAAGTTTCCGTAGCTTATCTATACCTTCCAGGGCAAGATTGATCACTTCCTGACGGGGTGATTGATCGCTGTTTTTCAGACCGCTGAACAGAGTTTCCAGCTTATGAGCGAGTGTTACCACAGGTTCCAGACCGACACCCTTTGCAGCACCCTTGACGTTGTGGGCCGCCCGAAACAGCTGCTGCATCTGCGCCTGACGCGCTTCAGTCGTCATCTTCTTTTCAAGCTCCAGCAGACCCTGGACAATCAAATCTGACTGCTCATCCACCTCGCCGCGAAACGTCAGTAGCAGTTGCTTGAGAAAGTCTTCATCAAATTCCATGACTAAAAAGAGCTCAACTCTTGAATCGACGAACCATATCACGCAAACGACTAGCCAGATTGCTCAGCTCTTCATTGGATGCAGCTGTCTGGCCGGTTGCAGTAACAAACTGGTTTATAACCTGATTGATCTCTCCCATGGCGGTGGTCACTTGATCGACCGCCACAGCCTCCTGTCGTACTGCTGCGACAATATGCTGACTGGACATGGCGGATTTCTGGATAACCTGTTGCAGATCCCGAACCACTTCTCCCGTCCGCCCCATCAGCAGAACACCTTGATCAACACCTTTGGTTCCCTCTTCAGTAGCCATCACCGCCCTGTCGGTGGCATGTTGGATATCCATCAGAATTTTTTGCACCTGAGCGGTAGATTCTTCAGATTGCTCGGCAAGATCTTTCACCTCTGCCGCCACCACGGCAAAACCTTTACCTGACTCACCGGCCTTGGCCGCTTCAATAGAGGCGTTGAGCGCCAACATTTTGGAGTGCTGGGCCAAGCCTGCGACAACACCGGTAATTTCACCGATTTGCTGTGTCTGTCTGGAGAGGGAGAGAATGGTCTCTGCAATCACCTCGGTTTTTTCCCTAATCAGTTGCATACCTGAGATATTCTCTTCAACCATGCTTAAGCCACGTTCACCCGCTTCCTTGGTGCGTTCAGCCGTCTCTCCCAGCTCACTGGCCTTATCTGAAGTCTGAGATGATGTGGCACGGATTTCTGAGAGGGTAGATGTCGTCTCATTCACAGCTGCCGCCTGTTGGGAAGCACCAGAAGATTGGTTCGCGATGGCATCCTGAACCTCTTTGATGGATTTCATCATCGCCTCGTTGACCTCATTAATCTCATTGGTCATTTGTACCAGGCTGCCTGTCATTATATTCAGCCCTTCACCAAGATGGGCTAAATCATCATCACCAGTAACCTCAACCCGTTGCGTCAGATCTCCGGCGGCAACCGCCCTGATCACCTCACTATAGCGGGCGACCTTATCTTCGATCTCATCTTTGGATACATTCACACTATGCAGATCCTCCATCAGGCTATCGATATAGCTGTTAATAGCCTGGGCAGCATCCAGTGCCAGTATCTTATCCAAAGCAGCGATGGCTTTAAGCAGTTTTTTTGGCTTTGAACGGGTCTCTCTCATAATCAGCGGAATCAGCAGCTGACGGTAGATACTGTAGCCCCCAAGGTACCACTCAGGCCCCAACCCAATGCGGTTATGTATCAGGCCGATCTTGCGCCTAAGGATAAAATAATCAACACCGTAATCACCAGCAAAAAGCTTTAGAAGATATTCCCGCTGGGACCCCATCAGCCGCTCCACATGGGATCCGGAATCGGCGATCAGTTGTGTCAGCTGTGGAAACTCCTTAATTCGTGCATAAAATTGGTCCACGACCCTCTCTGCATTTGCCTCCATCATTGGCAAAAGCTTTTTCAGAATCGCTGCATCTTTATCAGTGAAGCCAACAAATCGCTTCAAACGGTCGATATCTTCAACTTCGACATGTAGAAGCTGATTGTTTGTATTCTCTGATGGTGATGATTGGGTATCCATAGTCGTCATCCTGGTTTCACCTAATCGTTGACCCTGATAACCGGGTCGGTCAGCAGGGCTTGGAGGTCGAGTAGTGTTACCCGACCATCATAGAGCCCTATAACATGTGCCATATTAGTTACCGAAGAGGAGGTGAAAGCCTGCTCCACCTGCTCCTCTTGATAGACCTCTTCATCCTCTACATCTTCAACCAGCAGGCCTGCATGAGTACCTGCGGCTCTGATAACAACAATACGGCTGCTCTCGATGACTTTCTGCGGTGGCAGGGAGAACAGAGGATTGACATCAATTACAACCGGCAATTCACCATGTATGTTGATAACACCAACAATATGTTCAGGTGTTCCCGGCACATTGCACAACCCATTGGTTGACAGAATCTCATCAAGGTAATGGTAGGGCAATCCAAACCATTCGTCTGCTCCAGTCCGGCAGCGCAGAAATATCCGACTATTGTTTGTCTCTTCATCCGGGGTACTACCGGAGAGTAACTCTTCCGCCCGCCGCGCCAATATTGACTCCGCCTCAACTCCCTTAGGTAGTCGCTGACGTGCGGTCAAGGCGTTTAATTTAGACTTGTCGTTCACTGATCATTTCCTGCTGGTGCTGCACTAACTCCAGTAGATGCTTACATGTAATGGTTTCATCCAGATCGCATGCTGCTGAATCTGGATCACTCTGTTCCAGTAACTTACGGGCACGCTGCAAAGATTTATCAGCACCACGGTTACGGCCTTGACTAAGCTTTAGCAGGCCAGCCTGGTAGTGTCCCAGAATGTAGCTGGAATCAAGCAACAGAGTCCGGCGAAGAGACTCCTCCGCTTCTCGTAATTCACCCTGTTCCAGCTCAACCAAGGCCAACAGGTAGTGCACATCAGGGTTCATATCATCCAGCGCAATTGCCTGTAGGGCCAACGCTTTGGCCTCCACCAGAGAGCCCTTTCCTGCAACTATTCTGCATCTTTCACGCAAAGCTTCAGCGGATTCACCGGCACTGGATAGAGCACCACGCGATCGGCTCTTCTCATGTGTGGCAGCATGTGGGAGCGGCTTCGGTTTCTGTGGAGTAAATTGAGTCGAATCGGCTTTTTCCACTTCATTCGGATATTGGGTCTCAGCCCGAAAGAAGAAAACCTGATGCCATTGATGTTGCTGTAAATTATCAACCTGGTCAGGCAGAGGATCACAAGCCCCGCATATCAATATACCACCGGGGGTCAGGCAACGTTGAAGACGTTGATAAACCCTCTCTACCTCAGGCCTATCGAAGTAGATAAAGACGTTACGGCATAATATAAGATCTACACCGGCCGTTCCCGAATAGAGCGAAGGATAGCTGTCTTCAATGAGATTGAGGTATTCAAAACGCAACTGAGCAGGGTAGAGGTCCAGACGTAAGTGCCATTCGTCATCCCCAACATGAACGAATGCCTGCTGCCGCAATGTCTCATCAACACCTCGCAATGACCACTCATTGAAGTGGGCCTGACGCGCCTGTTGCAGTGCCTGTATATTGATATCGCTACCAAGGCATTGGATATTCCAGTCTGCTGCATCAGGCAAGAGTTTATAAACCATTAACAGCAGGGAGTAGAGCTCCTGGCCCCCGGCGCATCCGGCACTCCAGAAATTCAGAAAGTAGTGCCCTTCGCGTCGACGCCGGGTAATCAGCTCAGGCAAGAGCTGCCGCTCAATAAATTCCATTTGGTTCTTATCACGGAAAAAATAGCTCTCACCCACCGTAAGGTTTTTTATCAGAAACCTCATCACCGGATCACTACTTGGCGCGAACCGGACCAAGTCACAAAGACCAGGGTAATCGTTAACCGAATACTGCTCTATCGCTTCTCTACAGCAACGATGGAATGTTGGTATTTGGTGCCCAAGTATAGAGATACCGAGCCGTTTCTGGATGGTCTGCTTGAGTTCAGACTCACAAAGCTCATCCATCGCTTAATCTCCACACTCACTTGCTGGAACCCAATAGGCCTCAACAGGGTGTGCCGTCTCATACGGCGTCACAATCAGGGCTTCCTCCAGTTCAATCATATACATGGATAGTGAATCTGCACGTACCACCGAATGGAGTAGAGGGTAGGCTTTAGATGGTAAGCTGACATCTATGGCCTTCAGGCCAGCCGCCTCATAAACCCCCAATACCCTCTCCACAAGTAATCCCCCCACTGTCGAGCCATGACGACAGAGCATCAAGGTCATATCCAGAGAGTAGGGTTCGTCATTTAAAATGCCCATACGCATGGCAAGGTCTACCACCGGAACAGAGTCACTCCTGAGGTTTAACAGTCCAACTACCCAAGGAGGTGACCCGGGAAGTGGATCCGTCGCAGGCAACAGCAGCACCCTCTCTACCTCCTCAAGAGGTAAACAGCAGATAACGCCACCCGCTTCAAAGGCCATTACCGATCCAACCCCGTTGGGCAGATCACTAAGCCGGGCATTTATGCCCTGATGAACGGGAGAGCACTGAGTCAAAGCAGATTGTCCTGTTGTTATATACAGGCAATACTAGACTATGGAGATTGATGGTGCTGGCAAACACTAAATATAATTGACTGCAATACAGCGGATTTATATTTCAGGCATCAATGGATGAGAAAAGCTTTCTACCCTGACGCTAAGATATTAACGTCGTAACTATTCAGCTGTGCTTGGGGGAAAATACCCATCACTCAGAGCCCTCTAAGCGGACCGTTGTGACCTCAGGATAATGAACTTCTTATTTGCCGCCACCTGCTCTACATTGCCGAATAGGTGCTTTAACTTCACCTGGTAGTTGAGGTGACGGTTGCCGACCACCCATAGCTCTCCCCCAGGTCTCAGCACTTTTCGTGACTGGCTGAACATGCGCCAGGCAATGCTATCTCCCACCACCTGCTGCTGATGGAAGGGTGGGTTGCAGAGTATCAGGTCGGCACTCTCTGGGGAGAAGCCAGTCAGGCAGTCGCCTACCCGATAAGTGGCACTGTTACCCAAGCCAGAGGCGCTAAAGCTCTCCTTGGCACTGGCTACCGCCATATAGGACTCATCTACAAAGTTAAGATTGGCTTCCGGGTTGCCTGCGGCCACCATCAGACCGAGGGCACCATTACCACATCCCAGGTCGATGATATCCCCTGCTCCCTCGGTGGCAGGCAGGTGCTGTAGCAGAAAACGGGTCCCTATATCCAGTTTATCCCGGGAAAACACATTGGCATGGCTGTAGAGGGTGTAGGGCGTATCCTCCAGGCGGCAGGGCTTTGGGTAGGGTGATACCGTTTTGGGCAGAGAGCAATCGGGCTGAGCGTAAATAAGCCGCGCTTTCCTCTTCGCCAGGGAGGTGGTGGTCGGCCCAATGATCTTACCAAACAGCTCCAGGGTTGAGCTGTGGATCTGCTTCACCATGCCGCAACCGATCACTCGACTCGTCTCATTAAGGTGCGGTTTTAACTGGATCAACTCATGCTCCAGCAGTGCCAGCGTCTTGGTCACTCGTATAAGCACAAGGTCAAAGTGCCCTTCCAACTGATCAAGAGATGAGCGTTGCTCTATCGATGTTTCATCAAGTCCGTTGCTCTTAAGATTCTCACGGGTGGACCAGGTGGCAATATGGGAGTCGCACTGCATACTCGGTTTAAAGCCAGCCAAGGCACAGCTCAGGGCACCGAAATTATCATTGATAATCAGGATGCGCTCTCCTGGGGCCACCTCCAGAGACTCCAGCAGGTAGGCATCAGCAGCATCCCAGGCACGCAGCTTCTCTCGCTTCTGCAGTGGATAGCGTCTCAGGGAGAGGGAGCCGAAGGGGGTGGCAAACAGCGGTTCAGATCTATTATCAGGCATGGTTTAGATAGACATCATAGCGGGTATTGGGGCTGGTTATGGACATGGTGGGTTGAGTCTCATCCAGGGTTGCTGCCTTTGCCGGGCGTTTCACCACCACCCGGTTACGGGCGATACGTTTGGCTAGGGCCAAAAGCTCGGCACTGTCTTCATCATCTCCCACCAACATTCGGAATATCCGCATCTCTTTCTTCACCAATGCAGACTTCTCCCGATGGGGATACATGGGGTCGAGATAGACCAGATCGGGCCATACCTCTTCGGGTAGATTCAGCAGCAGCTCTCGGGCATCCCCCTGTAGCAGCTCCATACGACCGACAATGGCTGCGACTTCGGGATCTCTCTGGGCGCGCTCAAGCGCATCCTGCAGCAGAGCGGCGATGATGGGTGAGCGCTCCACCATACGAACCTGACAGCCAAGAGAGGCGAAAACAAAGGCATCACGCCCAAGGCCGGCGGTGACATCCAATATAGAGGGTGTACGCCCCTTTTTAAGACCTGCCGCCCGGGCCATAGGCTGCCCTCTGCCGCCGCCAAAGCTGCGCCTGTGGGCCGACTTTCCTGATACAAAGTCGATGAATACCGGGCCTGGAGCCTTTTTACCACGCTGGCGTAACTCCAGTCGTTGGGCAGTTTTCACCAAGACCAGTTCACTCTCTTTATCACCCTCTTGAACGAATGGACAGCCGAGTCTATCTGCCAGCTTTGCCGCATAGACCTCTTGATCGGGGGAATCGGTGGCTACGGATAGAGAGTGGCGGTCAGAGATCACGTTGAGGGCTCATACTGGAGACGAATGTGGGAAATCGTTTATAACACACCCCAACAATCTCTTCTGCAACTGATCTGGATTAACCGCTATCCTGTAGTGACTGAGAACAAATGTCTCACACCAACGATAAAGCTCCGGCGGCAGCACAACGGCATAGACCACCGATACACCCACTGCATCCCACTGATAGTCACTCCAGGGGCTGTCAGAGAGCGTTCGCCCCATCAAAATAGAAACAGGTAAACTACCCGGCAGCTGCTCTTTCACCACCTCCATACTCGTCACTGAGACTCTCCTCCGCCTTATTGTTGTGTCAGAGGAGCAAAGCAAGTTGTATACCAATTAGAGTGAACCGCTGATGCGAAGGGGCCTGACAAAAGATGACTGCACAGCAGGTGATGGGGAAATTGCGGCAAAATGTCGCAATAAAAGTGTGCACCTGAGACAAATACGACCAACAAAGAGGCGCTATAATCCCCAGAAAGGCTATTTCAGCGGCCGGTATGGAACATGCGTTGAGAAGCGGGGAGACTGACCGAGGCCTTCTCAACTCCAACCTCTCACAACACAGGTAGCAAAGATATGGCGACAACCACCCAATATCACCCACAACTGACCGATGCCGGACTCAATGCAGCGGAAGAGGTGACAGCCATTGATGAATCAGGCCAAGCCCTCCAGGGCTATATCGCCGCCGAGCGTGCCCTTACCGTCTACCTCGACAAGCGTGAAATCGTTACCCTAATGACACTGGGAACCCGGCCGGAACTGCTGGTACTCGGTTGGTTGCGCAACCAGCGCCTGCTCCCCTCTATTGATCATATCAGAGCCATTCAGGTCGACTGGGAGACCGGATCTGCCGCGGTCACCACCGTCAATGGCGTGGCGGGACTGGACGAAAAAATGCGTCACAAGACAGTCACCACCGGCTGTGGCCAAGGGACAGTTTTCGGTAGATTGATGGATGATCTGGAAAAAATAGAGCTGCCCCAGGTGACACTCACCCAATCCCGCATCTATACGTTGCTTGAGACACTACAGCATCACAATGAAGTCTACCGGCAAGCTGGCGCCGTCCATGGCTGCGCCCTCTGCCAAGGTACCGAGATAAGGCTGTTTGTCGAAGACGTGGGGCGCCACAATGCCGTCGATGCTATCGCGGGTCATATGTGGAACGAAGGGATTGAAGGCCACGACAAACTCTTCTACACCACCGGCCGCCTCACCTCTGAAATGGTGATCAAGGTGGCACAGATGGACATCCCCATTCTGCTCTCTCGATCTGGCGTCACCCAAATGGGGCTCGATCTGGCGCGCAAGGTAGGTGTCACCCTTATCGCTCGCGCCAAGGGACGCCGTTTTCTGGTCTACAACGGGGTGGAGAATATCCAATACAATGCGGTGCCAGAGCCTCGACCGGGTGGCCACCAGACAAAAACAGCAGTAAAGCAGGCAAGATGCTGATCACAGCACATTCAGGAGGTTGTCCGAGAATAGGCCCTCCATTATCGGACAGCCTCCTGGCGTGAAGTAGGGTTCAGCTAACTCGCAGCAGCCCCCTATAGCTATCTCCGGAACGGAGCCTCAAGGATAAAATCATGTCTGCCGTCATACCCCTACAACCCGATGTTTTCATGAGCGTAAAACAGGTGGCAGGGTACCTTCACCTAAATGAAAAGAAGATCTACACCCTGGTCAATGAGGGCCGTATACCCGCCACAAAGATCACCGGCAAATGGATGTTTCAAAGAGAGCTGGTAGACCGTTGGATGCTAAACTCAGCCCATGGTGGGCTGCTCACAGACCGACTGGTCATTGCTGGCAGCGATGACCCTCTGCTCTACCGCCTTATCCTCAAGTTTGCCATTAACACAGGCGCCCATGCACTGATCAGCCACACACCCACCGGTACCCGCCTTGGCCTCGATCTGCTTCAATCCAACCGGGTCGATGCTTGTGTAACCTCCACCCTTACCTACTTGAAACCCTTCTCCGACAGCTCACGACATAAACAAGCACTCTGTTGACCTTGAAAACAATAGAGATATACTGGTTGTATCGAGCAAATCAGGGCTGCGATCTGATGGAAGCACTATGGATTTAACCATATTGAGCAAAGATGAAGTCGGCAAGTGGAAAGAGGCCGATCACCCAGCGATAGAAGATAAGATGGCCGCGGACTGGCAGGAGATCGCTGATCTCATGGCCCGCATCATGGATGTACCTTCGGGGCTAATTATGCGTCTGGAGGACGATGAGTTGTCGATCTATGTAAGCAGCCGCACAGAGGGCAATCCCTATCATATCGGGGACAAAGAGGAGTGGTTCGGCTCCGAACTCTATTGTGAGCGGGTGTTGCGCACGGCGGATCGCCTGTTTATCCCCAACGCCCTGGAGGATGAGGCGTGGAAAGAGAACCCGGATGTTGAGCTGAACATGATCAACTACCTGGGCTATCCGCTCAATTGGCCTAATGGCGATCCCTTCGGCACTATCTGCGTGCTCGACAACAAGACACACTACTACAGCGATGACCAACAGGCCGTGATGGTCAGCCTCAAGAATGTCATTGAGTCCAATCTGGCGTTGCTGACCAAAAATCTCGAGATGGAGGCGTTGGTCCAGCGGCTCGATACCCTTGCGCGTACCGATACGCTGACCGGGATTCTTAACCGGCGGGCTTTTCTTGAGCAGTGTGAAAAAGAGTTGGGGCGCGCCAGCCGGCATGGGCACGGCATCAGTATACTGATGATCGACCTGGATTGTTTTAAGAAGATCAATGATAACAGTGGCCATGCCCAGGGGGATGCGGTGTTGGTTACCTTTGCCCGTGTGGTCGAGCAGATGATGCGCGGTGAGGATGTTTTTGGGCGCCTTGGTGGCGATGAGTTCGGTATTCTTCTGCCACATGCCGACACCACTTCGGCCCGGGAGTTTGCAGAGCGGGTTCGGGCCAAGGTAGCTTCAACTCAGGTAGTGGGCGAGCGGGGAGAGACCGGTTTTACCGTGAGCATTGGGATGGCTCAGTACCATAACGAGGAGCGGGGGCTGGCTTATCTGATCAGTGTTGCGGACGAAGCGCTCTACAATGCCAAGGCGGCTGGTAGAAACAGGGTCTGGTTCGAGAAGTAATCGTGAAGATTTCGTCCTCGCACAGGGTCAAAGGTCGCTAACCGGCCAAAAGCGGAAGGTTGGCTATATCAGCAACTTAGTCTGCTGTGTGGCAAAAGCGGACATCAGTCGGTAGCCTGGGTTGAGCTTGCGAAACCCGGGATCACTATTCACCAAATCCGCCACCGGCAAGACCCTCTCCATCAGCCCAATCCAATGGATACTCTTTTCGACTTACAAAACGATGAAAGCTTGAA
>JBEVXV010000913.1:0-4153 GCA_040505915.1 Sedimenticola sp.
TGACTTTGTTGTGATTATATCTGCCTGATTATTCTATCTTTATCCGTTTTTAGTTGCAAAACGGGTATCCCTCTAGATCAGGAGGTCTGATACTGCTGCAAAAATTGTGGCAAACTGATATCTTTCTGAAATTGAACCTGATTTTTTGCCATGATTTTCTCCTCGATTGGCTTCAGGTTCATTGTGCTCCACCCACAGGATCAATAGCTGAGCCTCGGGGGTAATCAGGAACATTTTTACACTCTCTTGACTGACATTGCTACTCCTCACGAAAAGCCCGGTAAGTCGCATCACTCACTGGTGATAATAAATAATCCGCAAGGGTTCGCTCACCCGCCAAAAAAAAGATCTGGGCAGGCATGCCCGGATACAGGTCTATCTCCTCATTCAATAAATCAAAAATAGAGTCATCGACTTGAACGCGCGCTAAAAAATAGCGCTCACCACTCACCTCATCGGCAAGGGTATCGCCCGATACGTTAAGCACCACACCATCGATTTTCGGAACTTTTTTCGCCTTGTACGCAGATAGTAAAACCTTGACGTTCCCACCTGCGGCAACGAGATCGATATCGTTTGGATTGACTCGTGCCTCAAGAATCAAACGACCATCAACCGGCACAATATCCATTATGCGCTGGCCTGGAGAGATCACAGCCCCTCGGGTATGCACCTGAAGATCCATGACCCTTCCTCGAACCGGCGCTCTCACCACAGTCCGGTCCAGTGCGTCCGAAATAACTCGAAGCTGATGAGTCAACTCCAGCATTGCCATCTCATTGTTTTGCAACTGATCAAGAATGGAATTCTGGCGCTCCAGTTTGATGTTAATTATCTCGATATTATATGACAAAAAGACCTGCTCCAACTGTGCAATATTGGCAGCCAACCTCCCAATATTCGCCTCTAAAGCAGCGCCCTCTTTCTTTAATGTCAGCTTGTTAGTGAGAGTAGCCATCTGCTGATCGTAAAGCCGGCTGACTCCTTTAAGCTCCTGGCGCAAAAAGGCAAGCTGACTCTTCGCCCATGTCAACTGCACCCGTAAGCCTTCAAGCTCCTTTTTCGCCTGTTCTTTTTGTGCTTCGATCAACTTTACCTTTGTCTCTAAAAAGGCTCTTCTGGATCGAAAAACACTCAATTGTACCGCTTTCAAACGCTGCACTGTCTTCTCATCGATCTGAATGCTTTCGGTGATCAGTGAAAAGTCTGGCTCCTTGGCAGAATCCCGCTCGGCCTTTAATCGGGCATTGAGCACGCGAGAATTGACAAGTTGATCATGCAAAATTTCGACCTGTGTACGTTGACTGATATCCCGAATGACAAGAACCGGCTGCCCCTTTTCAACCTCTTGAGCCTCTTCCACGAGAATCTCCTCGACGATCCCCCCTTCCAGGTGCTGTACAGTCTTCCTGTCATCGTTCAGTACCACTTCAGCATTGGCGATTACAGCTGCATTGAGCGGCGCTAACACAGACCAGAGACCGAAAGCCACAAGAATAGGCAACAGAAGCGTAAAACCCCAAAACACCGGACCACGCCCTGCGCTTTCAAACCGATACTGAAACAGACCATAACGACTCGCATTTTCCTCAGTTGAAGGTTTACTCTGCATAGCCTAACTCCTTCGAGTGCGATGTTCTTAGAGGCTGCACCTTGCTGCCACTAGACTTGAGAGCGGATATCACTTCATCCCTCGGACCAAAAAGTTTCGCCTCACCCTGCTGCAGCACCAGAATTTTATCCACTGTCTGCAGTACCGAAGGCCGGTGAGCGATAGTTACCGTAGTGATACCAAGCTGTTTGGCATTCTTTAGGCACTGGATAAGCGCCATCTCACCATCACTGTCGAGGTTGGCATTGGGCTCATCCAGCACAACCAGCTTGGGTGAACCGAAGAAGCACCTCGCCAAACCGACACGTTGCCGCTGCCCTGCAGACAATAGGGTGCCATTGGGTCCGATTTCTGTTTGGTACCCATTCGGAAACTGAAGAATAGCCTCATGCACCATCGCAGTGTTCGCCGCCTGTATAATCGCAGCATCATCAGCCTCGCTATTGAGCCTGGCGATATTCTCTGAAATCGTGCCGCTGAAGAGCTCTACATCCTGTGGCAGATACCCTAGCAGGCCGCCAATCTGCCCTCTGTCCCATTGAGACAAACCACCCCCATCAAGTCTTATCACCCCTGAGGTCGGATTCAACACTCCCACCAGCAGGCGCGCCAGGGTGGTCTTTCCCGAACCGCTCATTCCTATGACACCAATAGCCTCACCTGGCTCTGCAGTAAAATTGATACCACGAAGAATCCAACATTCTGAGGACTTATCCTGGTAAGTAAGCTTCTCCACCGAGAGCTGCCCACTCGGCTCAGGCAGCCGTGTTGTCTGTTGCTGATCTAAAACGGCTTGATCCATTTCGCGAAGTCGCCCATATGCCTTTTTCACGCCGATCCAACTGTGATAGACGGTGAGCGCCGCATCAAAAGGAGCCAAGGCCTTACCGGAGAGTATCGAGACGGCAATGATGCCACCCGCAGACATTTCGCCTGAAAGAACAAAATAGACACCCATCCCCGTCAAGATAACTTGCAAGCCCATACGTATAGTGCGAATGAAATGGGCCATGACGGTATTAGTGTTTGCCGCCGAGAATGAAGAGGCAAGGGCCTCCTGATTGTTCTGACGCCATCTTTCAGAAGCATGCTCCAGCAATCCCATAGAGCGCACAACCTCAGCATTGCGAATCATCGAGTCAAGTGCTTGCATCGACTTTATCTGCGAATCATTGGCGGCTTCGATTTGCTTTGATGGAAGTTTCTCTGCGATAAAAGTGAGAACCAACAGAATTCCGGCCCCAAGCACAACGGTAATACCGAGTTTGATATGAATCAGAAAGATCACCGCAAAATAGATGACCGCCCAAGGGGCGTCAAAAATACTGATCATGGCGGGCGAACTAACAAAGCTCTTGATCGTAGCGAGATCGCGAAGAGGCTGGGTACCGATCATCGGCTTATACACCGCAAATTCAACGCTCTTGCGGATCACGCCCATGGATAACTTGTCGTCCATCCAACGTCCAACATGACTGAAGACAAAGGCCCTTAATATTTGCAAAAGTCCCATAAACACTAATGCTGCTGCCGCAATGATGGTCAACATCAGCAGGGTGTCCATAGAACCGGATGACAAGACTCTATCCAATACCTGAAGGGTGTAGAGCGGAACAGCCAACATCAATACATTGATAAAGAAACCGAACAAAAAAGCACCAAGAAAAAGCGGGCGGCTCTCAGCCAGGGCCTCTTTAATCGAATTATCTGACATGAACAAACCCTGGTAATCAGAAGATGAAGTGTTCTGGCAAAAGATCACCATGCTGCTGCAGCAACTTTATTACAAAGTCGGTACCCTCAACCTCGATAGTGGTTGACTGGTCTTGTTCCGTTATAACTAAATCAGAATAAGCGATATGAAGCTTATGTAGATCGATGACGTCCTCATTCTGGTTGAAGTCTACGATGGTATCGATAGCTTCCAATGAGCTATCGGACAAGGAATCAAAATGAAATATATCATCACCCGATCCACCATAGAGTATGTTGTTGCCAGCACCTCCAATGAGTAAGTCGTCACCATCGGTTCCAAAAAGCATGTTCGAGTCTGCACCTATAATATCGATAGAGAGATTTATGGAAGAGCCGTCATCGAACTGGAGCGTTTCGATACTCATGCCATCACTGGAGTACTGCCCCTCGATGCGGGCAAAATTATCGGGATTTGATTTCAAGCTGATCAGAAGATCATCACCCTCCCTGGAGAAATCAACATCCCCGAGATTAATTCCGTCCGTGAGCCGTATGGTATCTGTACCTGCCTCCTCCCTCACCACATTTCTGGATTTCGCCAGATCTACTAAATAGATATCATCACCCGATCCAGCTCTGAGGAAATTGTAGCCAGCACCACCAATGAGCATGTCGTCACCATCGGTTCCATCTAGCCAGTCATCCGAGTCTGTGCCCGTAACCACATTATTGGAGAGACTTATGGAAGAACCGTTATCGAACTGGAGCGTTTCGATACTCATGCCATCACTGGAGTACTGCCTCTCGATGCGGATGTAACCATCGGGATTTGATTTCGAGCGGATC
>JBEVXV010000914.1:0-2373 GCA_040505915.1 Sedimenticola sp.
TCGCCGTGGCGCTGATCTTCGGCCTGCTGGTCTCCACCGCCCTGACACTGATTGTCATACCGGTGGTCTACTATGCCGCCATGTGCAAGCGCGTCGATCAGATTCGGGCGGGGTAATTGGCTGGAGACCGGCGACCTCGGCTGTATTGCTGCGGTGAGCTCTAACTGGCCAGTCGCAGTAAGGAGATTATTATTCGTGGTGGGGGCAACGGGGCGCTATATGAACAGGGAAAACCAAGTGAGTCTTTGATCTCGTGAAACCCGACAGGACATCCCAGTCCCTCTCGGTGATTCGATCTTCGACAACTCATAGGTGCACGTTGGAAAATCGAGTCCGGTTTCAAGGAGATCAAGCAGGAGATCAGAAATGGACCCCATTTTTTGGACAGTCGCTTAAGTGTATTCTGCCTCTCTGATTATGCCGCTTCCGGCAGCATGATTTCTCCAAAATACGCCTGATCCGGGGTTTTTCCAAGGCCCTGGTGTTTTCGTTCCGAATTGTAGAACTTCAAGTAGTCACCAATTCTGGAACGTGCTTCATTCACAGACTCGTAGGCCCGCAGATATACCTCTTCATATTTGACACTACGCCAAAGTCGCTCAACGAAAACATTGTCCACCCAGCGCCCCTTGCCATCCATACTGATTCTTACCCCTGACGCCTTCAGTACGCTTGTGAACGCCTCACTGGTGAACTGGGCACCTTGATCTGTATTGAATATCTCTGGTGCACCATAGCGGCTGATAGCTTCCTCCAGTGCGTCAACACAGAAGTCGCTCTCCATCGTGTTGGAAAGACGCCAGCTTAATACTCTGCGACTATACCAGTCCATGATCACCACAAGATAGACAAAACCTTTGGCCATCGGAATATAGGTGATATCGCTGCAGTAAACCTGTCCTGGACGATTGATCTCCTGCCCCCTCAGCAGGTAGGGGTAGATCTTGTGCCCCTTACCTGGCCGACTGGTGCCCTTCTTGGGATACAGGGCCATTATCCCCATCTGACGCATTAGCCGCTGTACACGCTTACGGCTAATGTCGTATCCCTCCTCCCATAGCCAGTCACGAATCCTGCGGCTACCATAGAAGGGACGCTTCAGATGCATCTCATCAATGCGCCGCATCAGCTTCAGGTCTTCATTTGACACGCCCTTGGGCTGATAGTAAGCCGTTGAACGATTTAGCGACAGTAACTGGCATTGCCGGGTCATGGGCAAGGTATTCTGCCGGTCGATCATCCCTTTCCTTTTGGACCGTGAATCCTTTCCAGTCCTTGTTCTAAAAAATCCCGTTCCATAGTCAGCTGACCAATCTTGGCGTGCAGGTGGTTGATCTTGTGCTCACTCTCTGCGGCCTGCTTCTCTGAACGACCAAATACCTGATCCGCATTGCCAACCAATTGACGTCTCCACTCGGTGATCTGATTGGGATGAACATCAAACTGTTCAGCCAGTTCTGCCAGAGTTTTATCACCCTTCAAGGCGGCCACAGCTACCTTGGCCTTGAAGCTTGATGTATGGTTTCTACGCTTTCTTCTCATCTTCTGCTCCTGTCTCGTGGACAATAGTGTTACAGAAGACACTTAAACTTTCCTTATCCCTGTCTGGCTAATGGGGTCCACAGCTTACCGCTCAAAGCAACCAGATCCGGGGCCTCCTGTTGGAATATGGAATTATCATCCCCAAAGGTATCAGCTATGTACGTAAACAGCTGCCAGTCATATTGGAGGATGCTGAGAATAACTTGAGTGAGCTGTTCCGTGAACTGCTCAGTGAGCTGTACGACGAGATTGTCCACTTACAGAACCGAGTAGAAACACTGGAACTAAAGCTGCAGCGGCTTTGTGCGCAGAGTGAAGATTGCCAACGTCTGCTGACGATACCGGGGGTTGGCTTGTTGAGTGCAACAGCGATGGCGGCCTCTATTGGTGATGTCGGTGTATTCAAGAGTGGCCGGGAACTGGCCGCCTGGCTGGGGCTGGTACCTCGTCAGTGCTCGACTGGAGGAAAGCCAACCCTGATGGGTATTAGCAAGCGCGGTGACAGCTATCTGCGAACTCTGTTGATACATGGTGGACGGTCCGTTGTACGCACTGCCGGTAGGCATACTGATCGAAAAAGCCAGTGGGTCGGTGAACTCGATCAAAGACGCGGGAAAAACATCACCGCTGTGGCGGTTGCCAACAAGAATGCCCGTATCGCCTGGGCGCTGTTGAGCAAGAAAACAACTTATCAAGCAGTGGCGGCATGAAGGGCGCTATGCGCCCTGTGCTCAATAGGGGCGCTGCCCCTAAACCGCACGGCTTTACCCCGCCCTCGCCGGGAGGCAGGGGCAGAGGTTTCTGCCCCCGCCTCACAGGCGTGGGTCGCTG
>JBEVXV010000915.1:0-1418 GCA_040505915.1 Sedimenticola sp.
AAGTGCTAGTATTCACTTTACCATGGCTCGTATCACGATTTTCGGCGATAGTTACGTTAAGCGTCTTGCCACATTCTGTAATGGTAAGTTACCCGTGTCTGGTGATGTGTCCTGGGTCGGTGTCGGTGGTCTCCGAGCAGGATCATGCCATCAGCAGCTAGCGAATGCCGTTCTGAAACGTCCGGATATTGTTTTTATCAACATTGGAGGCAATGATATAGGTAACGGTAGCTCATCGGCCATAGTGCGGGATATTTCTACCATCGTGGACCGTTTCCGGGCTGCAGGGGCGGAAACTGTGTATGTTTCCAGGATTCTGGGGCGTACTCGTTTCCGCAATCCAGGTATGTCTAAAGCGGACTTCGATGCACAACGAAAGGTCATAAATAAGAAGTTGCATAAACTGTATGGCAGCGATGCGATTGAATTTGGTGCTCTGAGTGTGCGCGTGCACTATATGGACGACGGCGTACATTTCAACGATGCTGGTATGGCCATTTACCTAGATCGGGTTGTCACTGTGGTAAGTGAGGCAGCAAGCAAGGTGAGTGATACCCGTTTAGATGCGGACAGGGCAGGTAGGCGACTGAGTAGGCTGTTGCGACACACGGCTATTAGCATGGGCATTCCGATAAGTTCCGATGGCTTTGTGCGCCTCTCAGACCTGAGCCAGGGCACAGAGCTGCATGACCTCACACCGGATTTGCTTGCGCGGATTGTGGCAACTGATGAAAAGGGTAGGTTCCAGCTTAAATTCTTTGACGGAGAGGCATGTGTCAGGGCGGTTCAGGGCCACTCGATGCAGCAGGTTAGTATTGACATGGACAGAGTTGTTACCCCGTGCAATATGGTGCATGGTACGTCACTGCAACATTGGTATGACATTAGTGTGGATGGGCTACGCCCTATGAAGCGTAATGACATTCATTGTGCTAGTGGGTCCGACGCCAATAGCGGATACAGACCGAGCTCACAGGTACTTGTACATTTAGATGTGGTTAAGCTGCTGCATGCTGGCTGCAAAATATACCGTTCGGCAAACGGTGTTTTATGTACGACTGGCATCAGCGGCTTGGTCTGTCCCTGTTTCTTTTCGTATGTCATTGACGTCTGGGGCAACCAGTTGTCCTACCATTGTTCGCACCACTAACCCTAGGGTTAATTAGGGATACACTAACGTTAGGGGTATGTCAACATATTTACCTAACCCTAGCCATAGACAAATGTTATGCAAGTGCGTGTAATATATGCAACTATGTACATGGTGGATCTGTAAGTAGCGATGCGCCTTACTGAAACTGTTCTGTTTTGCGTTCCAGTTAACAGTTATGCCTTCCACTGACCGTCACACTAAAGTTTTGTGCCTGTACTGCTTCAAGTTGCGAGATCAATTCCTGCGCCATATAAGAACGTGTGAG
>JBEVXV010000915.1:1428-2272 GCA_040505915.1 Sedimenticola sp.
GTCCAGTCACGGAGAAGGAAAGGATCGAGAAAGGTAAGCTAAATATGCGCACGTATAGGGATGCAGTGAAAAACATGGCCAATAACAGCCCCGTTGCGACGAAGAATTTCACGCAAGAATCATACACACTGTTTGAGGTATATGAGATACTCCGACAGTATGGGCACACTCTTCTTCCAGTTGAAGCAGGGGAGGGTTTCAACGCTCAACCGTATCACTTTGATCTGTCGGGTATAAACTACCAACGTCAGATAGAGCAAGAGCAACAAGCTCAAGCGATACGTGAAGGTATGTCCGAGGAAGAGCGTAGGGCAATGGTAACTTTTCCTGACCTCCCCCCGCAACCAGCATCTCCTGTTGCAGCCGAGGGGGATGATGATACTGTTGACTTTGATACTGATGGATTTACTGACGCCACCCCATTCGATGATGACTTGTCGATGGTAGTATCACCAACATTTCTTCGTCGCGGTCGTAGGTCAGTTCGTCGAATTAGTTCGTCATCTGGCGAGATCACCTTTAGATCACCCTCGTCCCAAGACGAGGTCGCCTCGTTCCAAGCATTGAACACCGGCTATGTAGACCTTGCGATATGTGATGATGAGTCGGACGCTAGTTTTGTTAGTGCCGACTCCACAGTCCCTATCAGGGGTAAGTATACTAAACCGAAAGCAGCATCTACCCCAAATCCTACCCCAAATAGTTCCCGCCGGCAACTGGCGTTTCCTGCTCCGAAACCAACGAGCAAGATTCGTGCTCAGGAACAAATGAGCGAGAATGTTAAGATAGTGCTACCGCTTGCATCCAAAGTGGGCGGCAAGCAACATGTGGGCGACAAGCAACC
>JBEVXV010000916.1:0-6531 GCA_040505915.1 Sedimenticola sp.
ACATTCACTACAGAATGCACCGGCGAAACTTGTCGCCACAACGTGTGCATTTGCCTTGTGTCTACGAGCCATTCAAACACCCAACCGTTTAACATTACAAAACGCGTCTCGTGTCATTTACCATTTACAGCCAATAAATGATACATTGTTACGAGTAATATACGTATTTAGTTGCTTGGCTATATGAAGAAACAACGTGATTTTATTAATCAGATCGTGGTTCAAATCCAAGATGGCTTCCAAGCTTCAAAATGGCCGCCTGCATAAATAAAAAACAGCACCAAAAACTGGTTCTTTTGCGCATATTTTGCTATATTAAATATAATAGTCACATAGCAGCACATGCGGTATCAATTCAGATTACTTTTGAATTCGCTACACAATGGTATAGTCTAGATTATGTTATGCCACCATGTATTATCCGAAAATCCATGATGGCCGACATGCGTCATTGTAAACTTATAGATTTACATATAGATATCTGATTCAAAGGGTCATATAGCAGCAATGCTTCTATCTATTCGGAATGGGTTTTTAATGCGCTATTCCAAAGACGTGAGTATGGCATGATCCGGTATAGGGATATGTAAACTAAGAATCGAGTCGATATCCAATGCTAGGTTCCCGAGATGCTGTAGCAAGGAATCGGTATACCATGACATTGTCCAGTGATGGGTTACAATGGACCAGTATGTCATGCTTGGATCCAGGAATGGGTTATTAATGCGCCAATATGTCGTGCTAGGGTCCAGGATTGGTTACTAAGGCGCCAGTATGTCATGATACGGTCCAATTGATTGGGTGACTACGGGATCAGTACCATGCTATGGTCGAGGTATTGGTTACAAATGCGTCGGTATGTCGTGCTAGGGTCCAGGACGGGGATACTATTTGCCATTATGTCATGCTATAGACCAGTGATGGGTTATTAAGTTATCACTACCGAGCTAGGTTCCAGCGATTGATTGTTAAGGAGTATGCATGTCATGGTGTGGTTCAGGGATTGCTACTAAGGAGTCAGCATCTCCTGCTAGTGTCCACTGGTTATTACGGTGTCAGTATGTCATACTAGGGTCATGAAATGGGTTACTGATTGGTCAGTATGCTATGCTAGGATACGGGGATGTGTTACGAATGAGTCGATGTGTCATGCTCTGGTCCAGCGATGGGTTGCTAAGGAGTCCGTATGTTGTGCTTTGGCTCAGGGATGGGTTACTAAGGAGACACCATAACATGATATGATCCAGGGATGAGTTACTGAGGGTTCAGTATGTCATTATGTGGTTCAGTGTTGGGTTACTAGGGAGTCAGTATGTCATGCTAGGGTCCGGAGATGGGTTACTGAGGGCCTAGTATGTCATTATATGGCCCAGTGATTTGGTTAATGATGACCCATTCTCACTAATAACAAAAAGTAATAAGGCGCCAATAGGGGGTCAGAAAAACTAAAACATGGACTTCATGTATGTGTGCACTGCTGTTAACCAACTAACTATTTGGTATATACTCTACCAAAATTACCTACAACAAAATTTACATCCGAAAAGTAACTTAAGTATTGATACATACGTTACCAAGCTCTCAATGTGTATTTATGCTGCGACATAAGCTTGATATAGAGTAATTTTAATTGACAGTCTATAGAACAGGGTTTAACACGAAGGATGAATGTGCAAGAGCTGCAATTTCGCTCAGCACATACTCACAACCTTCTTAATTGAACAGTAACGTATGTATTGATACATACGTTACGAAGATGTGCTATTTACAAAGATTATCTCATAATACTAATATTTTATATAACGATATTGTATTGTATACATTGTTACCACTCTATAAGTTCTGGGAGACTCTCAGTTTTGACATATTGTGTAACTGCTGCACAGGTAACGTATGTATCAATTCAATAACGACGCCCTATCTGCACATGAGAAAACCATAGCATGTAGCATGGAGCAAAATATGAATTATTGACATGTCAATACAAACAAATATTCATATTCGGCTAAAATACGTTACATGGAGTTTACCTTAACACACGTGTTCTCTTTCGCATAAAGTCTCTTGTCTCGAATAAAAATGCAAACAGCGATCAGATGCACTACAGATGCATATTTCTAGAATAATGTATATTTATTTCTAAATCATGATACTATACTGGTTGCATGTGTGTAACATTTGGCTGTGCATCTGGATATTAATGCGAAATTCATACAGTTTTCTCATGAACACAAGAACGTGTAAGGTGTGAATATCAGAGGTTAACCGTTTAATACCGTCTAATCCCGATGACCTTTCAAATACACAGCCCTCTTTAGGGGCTTTGGCAAACAGTGTAGATCCAGATGAGCTATTTAAACATTTTTGACAACAGAACACCCCTATTTCAAGAATTGATTTGTATGCATTTCCGTTGCTAACACATGGATTGGTTTTAATTTGAAGACAGACTCATCCATTTCAGTGTAGTTATTAATATGTTTCAAATGCCCCTCGTATATTAACGAATCAATGTCACTCTATGGTCGTATTTGCTTATAAAGTGGACACGCAACAAGAATTTCAGACACATCATCTTTCAGCTCAACTCCGGCAAAACGTGAATGTATTCGTTGTACTGGCATAAATGACGCACTTGTTCCTCGATAGTATCTGAGCCTGTACCAGCTACTAACAGGCTGGCAATATTGAGTTCCATCGAGGTACGGTTTATGCCAATCCACACAGGCAAAATAATGGCGCTTCCGAACTGAGTCAATATCTACGGTGTGGCTGAAGAAAAACTTCAAACTCCCAGGGCTCAGTTTTCCACTGTATTCGTCTATTTGACCATCTTCTTTGATCCAGTAAGCCATTATACGAGCGAAATTTTCACGATTGGCTGCCTTTGAAGAATAAAATTTTCCATTTATGTGTACAGAACTAAATTTGTGGATTGTGATTGCCATGTTTTCAATTTGTGAATGTTTGTACAGGGTTTGATATACACACTGCAATAGATTTAGTTCATCGCTGTCAAGGGATATTTGCTTCTGTTGTTTGTGGCAATCAATGGAGCTTAACTCACACCAGTTGTAGATCTCCGTTAATGGAAATGTTGTAAGTTTCCATTCTGAAACGGATGCGTCAGCAGCACGTGTTGTCAATGGCTGTACGTGTGTCATGTTCCTGACAAGCGGCAGTAAAACACTACTATTTTCGTCCAATTGAGCACAACAGTTTCTGCTTATTAATTCGTTTGTGGTCAGGAATTCACGCATCAGTTGAATTTCGAAGTTTTCCTTCATGTTAGTATGGTATTTTTCAAGCATTCCATTGAATCGTTCAAATGAAAATAACCAAAATGCATACATACTACCGTAACCTTTTATGGAAGCATATATGTGGCAATGCATATGCATGTTTGGTGATATTGAATGCTCTCCATAAAGTCTTTGGACTTCTTTTCCAAATTTTACAAACAATAGGTCGGCAATTTGCGCATCCGTCACCGCAACAACTGGCGACACAATTTTGCGGCAGGCCGTAACAAACGTGTGCCAGCATGTCAAATGTTCCTTTGGAATAATACCTTCTAACACATAGATAGAATACACGAGTGTCCAAGTTTTCCATTGTTCTGCAGTGAAACCGCCCCAGTTGGCGGCAATATGCTTTGGCAAACGACCAAAATCACTATTCATTTTAAAACTTGCAATATTTTCGTCTATCAGTCTCAATTTCTCCTTCGTTAATATATCATTCTCTATCCACATTTTAAACATTTTTTTCGCTGTGCCTAAAAACAGATTGTGCATTGGGTCGACTACATGGTGCAGGACTGAATTAAAATAATCTAATTTTGTTAAAGGCGAATAGCGCCAACCAGACTGTGATTCCATTTTCCGTTACTCGTCTTACTTTTACATTTTTCTAGCATTTTTATTGTCTTTAAATGGTCACGATACATACGCATGGGCCAATTTTCCCTATTAAACCCACTGTAATTCTTCTTAACGCCAAACCCACCTGGGAACCTTTTAAGACATTTCGAACAGCCCAGTGTTGCTGCGTGCCCTAGGAATCCACAAAGCTTCCTTGCAGCTGGAATATCGGCGGCACAGCATAGCAGTGCTGCACGGACGTCTTTCGTAGTGGTACGAGCTTCTACATTCATTCGCACCCCTTTCCACAAATGCTGAAGCTCGGCCACCAAAGGTTCCAAGAAATTATGCAGAGACGGCTCCTTGTCTAAATTTGGTATTATACCAGCAATCATAATGTTTTCACGTTTGAATCTTAGATGAAGGGGTAAATTTAACAAAGCAATATATATTACGCCAACAGATACGTCTTTTCTTCTGGTAAACGGCTGAAACCAGTCCACATTTAACTGAAGTCCGTATGAGAAGGGATTTGACAAAAACGAGTGTCCACCTACTGTCTGAAAGGATTGCCATACATCACCGTCATATATATCGCATAAACGTCCAGGGAGTATGTCTCTAGTCTTCCAGTGATCACATATTTCAGCAAAACCTGGACGTGATAGTAACAGTTCCATGCTATCAATTATTGGTTTGTAGCAGTACGTTTTTAATGGATAGTATGCTTCAACACCACCTTTCAGTAACACTTTTTTGAACAAACTGTGCTTACATCGAGTTGTCCGTTTTTTTGTTTTATTCACAACACTCTCACAATGTAGCATATGTGGTACCGTGCTGTCTATGGGAAAGCATTCTGTGTGTTTATACAAAGCAGTGCACTTCGGACAAACGATCATTCTCTCAAAGTCATCTCTGTCCACATTGAACATTCTGCGAAGTGCATAAATACTTGCGGGAAACAAGTGTAATGCCGCTGCAATAAACTTATCCTGTATGCTCATTAATTGGAAAATATGGTATAGGAAACTCAGCAGAGTATTCAATGCGTTGTCGCTTATAACGTTAATGCACTTCCAAGTGTATATGAAATAAAACATCCATGTTACTAGATTGAACAGTTTCCCCTGCTGTGAATTGTCAGCCAATGATAAGTTTGCAATCTGCTCACGTTTTTCCTTATCTCTGCCAAGCAAATCGGAAATGAACTGCGTTCTGTCCATTGCTTCCCAGTCTTCGGCGTCACTGTCGTCAGAGGTCAATTCCTTTGATGAGTCTGAATTGCTCGCAGAGTCGGACGTATTATCCTCGTAGACGGGATGGCCATCTATACGCCGTTGCTGGAGAAAGAATAAACGATTTGGAATAGCACAACATAAGTAATAGTCCAGCTGCCAGCATCTTAATCTTTCAAATAAAATACCACCAATCAGGTTATGGTTGATTTGCATGGAGGAAGTCGTGTATAATAAGAATATGCATGTTAATATACAATGTACTGTCATCATTGAGGACCATTATTGTATAGTGGGCTGCCATCTTGAATTTAAAAAAACACACTCAATGTTACATATTATCATACATATAATTCTGATTCTACACGACTTCCACCATCAAAATCAACCATAGAGGTTAACCTCAGGAAGGCTAATTTCTGACTGCTACACCAGTGTACCCTTGCTGTCATGTCTACTTGTATTAGACTTATAGTTGACTAAAGTAACTAATTTGTGTAGTCATACATGCATATGTTTTATATTGCTATTGAATGACACATGACAGCAAGGGTACGATTGGAGAAAATCATAATGTGATGTTTAAATATGTATTGAATATAAATATGAAATGCCTTATTGAAGGGAAAGAAAGTTGTGCCACGCGTATTAAGGATTTACAATTATGGAAATATATTGTTTCTCATATACATGTATCATTATCATGTCCACTAATCTAACCGACACTTCTTAACAATAAATAACGAGTCTGGGTTACTGTTTAATTTCTTAGTTCAAATATGTAGTAAGGTAAATGTATCAATTGTAAGTTCAATGACAATATGCCAATTTGTTTAAAATGATGTACTATTTGGCGGCCATCTTGATTCATTGCAGCTATTATAAGTGTCAGTATTGCTAAAAGATTTGCGGAACTTAGATGCTTGTCAAACTTAAGATTTAACGAAACAAATGCATTCACTTTAGCCGTAGTTTGAAAATTATGAGCACTAATGGTCAATTTGGCGGCCATTTTGGAAAATGGCCGCCATCTTGCTTGAACAAACTTTAGAAAATGTAATGTCAAATATTAAATGATTTCCACAATGCATCAAAGATAATTTCAGCCAGAGTGACAAATATGCTGTTTTTATGGCCGGTTACATCTTAGTTTTATTTGTTTAAGCTATGCTGCTAGCCTAGGCCATTTTAAAAATGGCCGCCATCTTGTTTGTACAAACTTTCTTTAATTTCATCTTATGTTTTCATGGACCGGAGACATCAAGGATGTTTTTAAACTACAATGACAAATGTGTTCATCACTAAAATGTATTTTAATCATGCTAGCTAGGATGCCGCAACGCATATTTTGGACAAACCTGACATTTATAATAATAACAGAGAAGTCCATAACTCACTTAGTACATCATATCCCAAACATAGGCCCGACA
>JBEVXV010000917.1:0-11030 GCA_040505915.1 Sedimenticola sp.
GTTATATCTAAGCCGCTTGGCTTGGTTATGAGTTTATATGTTTTTACTGAAAGCGCTTTAATTCTTGCTAATAAATTATTATTTGGGCATGGTTTTTGTGCAAAGTCATCCATACCTGCTTCATAGCATTCACTTTTATACTCGTCATTTGATGTCAGCGCTATGATTGGAAGATACTTAACAGTGTTCCGAATTATCCTTGTAGCCTCAAGTCCATTCATTTTAGGCATTTCGATATCCATTAAGCAAACATCATACTTGCCTTCATTGTCTTGGGCTAAATTAACAGCCTCTTGTCCATTTGATGCCATATCAAAGTCAAAGCCCCAACTTCGCATTAAAGCTTTGTTGAGCGTCTGAATGACTTTATTGTCTTCTGCTATTAATATATTCATTTCCCTTCACCTTCCCTTTTCCTTTTACTACCCACTGGAGATACTTGCCTAAATGTGGTAAATCCAATTTTAAAGAACACTACCTCTGTGATAAAAGATTTCTGTCAAACTCCAGCAGCGGGTGTTACGTCTCTCATAACTATCGGCTGTTAGGTCATGGCACGATAATAGTGCCTACATGCTCACCATCATTAAGTCGGGCGGTAATAAGCATATCGTAAATGGGCTGCCACTTATCCGGCATACAGGTAACGCAGCCGGCGGATATACGGCCTGGGTGTACATACTTTGCACCGCTTCGGGGCTTTATAAGAAACCAAAGTGTCCCCTTATTGCCATACCCGGCCCCTAACCCGTGAGGGTAATCCGGAATCTGCACATTGTGTACTCCGGTTGGCACCGGGTTTTGTGGATCGGTCATGGCAGGTACTTTTTTCTTGACGGTACGAGGCTGTTTCGGTGCAGGGCGGGGTATCTTTTGTGTGACCACCAGGTCGTGGGTGTACCCTTTTGTGGGTGTAGTGCGCTTATTGAACTCCATTGTCACGAAGGGTTTATGGGGATCGGCATCAGTAATGTACCCGGTCTTTATGCTGAACTTTTTCCCTTTGTGAATACCCTCAAGCGCGGTAACGTAATCACGTGCAGGGGTCTGCTTGGTGAGTTCCAGTTCCAGATGCTCTGGAAGGGACACCTTTTTCCCGCCAGGGTCTGTGAGTACCAGTAGCCAGCCTTTGGTCCTAGGGCTCACCCATCGAATGTCCGGTGGAGGAGATGCGCGGTAGATAAGACCGTCATCTATCGGTTCATATTGCCCCGGTTCTTCTTGAAATACCTCCTCCTCATCACCATAGTACTTGTCGTGAAGTAACTCCTCGACGGCCTCTCCAAGGCTATTGATAGTCTCTTCTTGTTGCTTGATAAGTTTCTTCATCTTACGACAGCACTTCTTCAACTTTTGCTCTGCCATGATCATCTCCTGTGAGATCAATTTGCACTGGAATTAAATCTACATTTAATAGGGCTCCTATAGCCGTTTTTTTATTTATCTAATATATCGGGAACAAATCACGGTTTGAACAGCCCAAGTTCAACTTTTTGGCTATCAAAACCATATTCTATTACCAATAGTAATCTAGCTTCCGAATACCCAATCGGGCAGAGATGGTGTGATATCAGCACCCTATCTGCGAATAATATTCCTTATTTCTAATTAGATTATCAGAAATCCAGCTAATGGCAAATCATTTTGGCCGTTACCTGCTTAAGGTAGATTAGGCATGGAATAGGCCCTCCGGATATGGACATCCACGGTACGCTCTTCGATATAGATATGGGTACCCCGCACCCGATCCAACAGCCGGGTATGGCTATTGACCTTGTCGCGGTGGGTCATAAAAAAGTGCAGCAGTTTAAACTCGGTAGGCCCCAGTTCCACCCCCTCACCATTGATAGTCACCCTATAGGTAGAGGGATCAAGGGCCACCCCACCCGCTTCAACCACTTCATCGGTAGCATGGGGTGCCGCCAGCCCCAGAATCACCTTGATACGGGCAATCAGTTGGGTGGTGAGAAAGATATGGTGACATAGTCTTCGGCAACACACTCCAGACATCGAGCCTTGTCATCCTCCTCACCTCTGGCGGTGAGCATAATGACAGGGATATCGCGGGTCAGTTCGCTCTGTTTCAGCTCCACGCCACTTTTCCCAGAGAGCATCCAATCCATCAGAATCAGGTCAGGTGTCTTGCGCAACAGGTACTGCTTAAGTACCCGCTTCATCTTCCACACCGGCGGCCTCATAACCACTCTTTCTGAGGGCAAAGCTGACCATATTCGGAATAGCGAGTTCATCTTCAACAATCAGGATGATTGCTGACATGATCTGTGTAATCGCCTCTTCATAACAAAGGAAGTATTACACCTGAGCAACTGTTACCGTTTGATGACAGCCACTCGGCAAACCAGAAATAAGGTTACCAGCTGAAAAGCACCCACTGTGGAATAGCCGTGTGGGTTGGGTGCTCCGCCTCCCGGACATCCATCACGCCATCACCATTGCTGTCGAGCAGATAGTAGGATGGGCCTGCGGCTGGCGTGATCTTTTCCATAAATACCCGGCCATTGACACTGTAGCGCTCTACAGTGCCCCTGCTGTCCTCAACAATATAGACATCCGGCTCCAGCACTTCGCCACTCTCAACCTGTGATGGAATCTCCGGTGGCTCGGGCACGGGGGCGGGGGTGTTCTGGGCAGTGGCCAGCGGCAGCACCAGTGTTAAACCTAGCGTAAGTAACAACTTTTTCATTATTTTAGTTCCTTTTGCTCACCCGGTGATCCCGTTCGGAATCACCGTTTCATATAGTTTTGTCGGCAACACCGCCGGATTATTGGTAGATATTATTATAGTTCCTGCGGGAAGTCCTTCACTCTGCTCCAATTCTGGTTCAAACCCTCCCTTTTCTGCATAATAGCCAGCCACTCTCCAGCCGATCAATCACACAACTATGAAAGCAGGCTTCCGTTTCTGATATGCAAGACCTTAACCCCAGCCAACGCGAGGCGGCATGTCACATTGATGGCCCCCTTCTGGTACTGGCAGGCGCCGGTTCTGGCAAGACCCGGGTAATCACCCGCAAAATTGCCTATCTTGTCGAGAAGGTAGGATTTAATCCTCGCCACATCACAGCGGTCACCTTCACCAACAAAGCGGCCAGAGAGATGAAGGCCCGCGTCGGTGAGCTGCTTCACGGAAAGAGTGCGAAAGGACTCAGTATCTCCACCTTCCACACCCTCGGGCTCAATATACTTAAGCGGGAACATAAACTGCTGGGCTATAAATCCGGCTTCACCATCTTTGACGCCCAGGATAGTGAAGGGCTGCTGAAGGAGCTTTTGCGTAAGGGAAGCGGTGATGACGAAGTAGCCACCAGCTACCAGTGGCGTATCTCCGGCTGGAAAAACGAGATGCTCTCACCGGAGCAGGCGATGGCCCAGGCGGAGGATGACCTGGGGATGCGTACCGCCATGCTCTACGCCCAGTACCAGCGTTCACTCAAGGCCTACAACGCGGTCGATTTCGATGACCTGATTCTGTTGCCAGTGCAGCTATTCGATGAGGAGCGGTCGGTGCTCGACCGCTGGCAGGACCGCATCCGTCACCTGCTGGTGGATGAGTACCAGGACACCAACCTCTGCCAGTACCAGCTGGTCAAACAGCTGGTCGGGGTACGGCAGGCGCTGACAGTGGTGGGCGATGATGACCAGTCGATCTACGCCTGGCGCGGTGCCCGGCCGGAGAATCTGATCCGTCTTAAAGATGATTTCCCCCGCCTCAAGGTGGTCAAGCTGGAGCAGAACTACCGCTCCTCCGGGCGCATCCTCAAGGCGGCCAACCGGCTGATCGCCAACAACCCCCACGTATTCGAAAAGCGTCTCTGGAGTGAGCTGGGACCAGGGGAGCCGTTGCGTGTAATGAACTGCAAAAACGAAACCCATGAAGTTGAGAAGGTGGTCTCCGAGATCATCCACCACCGGCTGACCAAAAAGAGCATCTATGGTGACTACGCCATTCTCTACCGAGGCAACCATCAGGCACGACTGTTTGAGACCGCTCTACGACAAAATGATATCCCCTACTTTCTTAGTGGCGGTACCTCATTTTTCAGCCGCAATGAGATCAAGGATGTGATGGCCTACCTACGCCTGCTGGCCAACCCCGATGACGATGCCGCCTTCCTACGTATCGTCAACACCCCCCGGCGGGAGATCGGTTCGACCACCCTTGAAAAGCTCGGCACCTACGCCACCTCACGCGGCCTTGGCCTGCTGGCGGCCAGTGAAGAGCTGGGGTTAGAGCAGGCGCTCAACAGCCGCCCGTTGGAGCGGGTGCGCTCCTTTACCCAGTGGGTCAGAGAGTATCAACGCAGCGCAGAGACCAATCACCCAGTCAACACCGTGCGCAGCCTGCTCAACGACATCAACTACGAAGGCTGGATCTACGACAAAGCCTCCAGCGACAAAGTGGCCGAGAGGCGCTGGGGTAACGTACTGGAGCTGGTAGAGTGGCTGGATAACCTGCACAAGGGCGACCGAGTGGGAGAGAGTCTGGCGGAGATGGTCAGCCACCTAACCCTACAGGATGTACTTGACCGCCAGAGTGAGGATGAGAGCGAGGACCGCGTCTCCCTGATGACGCTTCACGCCTCCAAGGGACTGGAGTTTCCCCACGTTTTCCTAGTGGGTATGGAAGAGGAACTGCTGCCTCATAAGAGCAGTATCGAAGAGGATAATATCGAAGAGGAGCGACGTCTCGCCTACGTCGGTATTACCCGTGCCCAGCGCACTCTCACCTTCAGTTACGCCGAGAAACGCAAGCGATTCGGCGAAATCATCCCATGCGAACCGAGCCGTTTTCTCGATGAGTTGCCGGAAGAGGATCTCAATTGGGACCGCAAAAATCCTGAGCTGTCGAAAGAGGAGAAACAGGAGCGTGGCAACACCCACCTGGCGAGTATGAAGGCGCTACTGGGAGGGGGTTAATCCACAAAAAGGGTTCTGAACCGTCGTAGGAGGCGCACCCTCGCAGCGATGGAATCTTGCAGGGCTAGCACTATTTTGCCAACCACACACCAAAAGACCGCCATCCGGCGGTCTCTTTGGATTCAAACCACTGAAACAAGCTTAGAGTGAGAGCACCCACGCCACCACAGTGCGGATATCCGCCTCAGGCACATGGGCATTGGGCGGCATGGGAATCGGACCCCAGGTACCGCTACCACCACCTTTAACCTTGGTGACCAGCACCTCGAATGCAGCAGCATCGCCTTTGTACTTGGCTGCGACATCTTTATAGGATGGGCCAAGTACCTGAGTGTCTACCTGATGGCACCCCATGCAACCCTTAGCCTGAGCCACGGCCAGTGGGTCACTATCACCCGCTGGAGCCGCCTCCATGGGCGAGGGTTCAGGAGCCGGAGCCGGAGCCGGAACCGGGGCAGGAGCAACAACCGGTGCCGGTGCAGCGGTAGCAACCTTTGTAGCTTCAGGGTCTGCAACCACAGCCTTAGCCACAGGAGCAGGAGCAGGTGTAGGTGCATCAGCGGTATCACTAACAGCGGCAGCGCTACTCCCTGTGTGAAACTGCGCGACAGTCAGAGAATAGATCAAGGCATTGACCACCAGGATCAGTACCATACCAATGATAGTGGAACCAAAACTCACCGCACCTTTATTTTCCACAGTCACCACCTCTCATAGCTAAAGACAACCCAGGCTGAGTCGACACGGCCGACATCAGCCTCAGAATAAAACGGACTGCCAAGATTTGGTAATATACTTCGTATTTTTCTACAGAAAGAGTGAATTTTTGTAGAAAAATCATAAAACAAGCATAGACTATCAACTGAACTGCCGCTATTCTATTGCGCCTTCCATAGCCACAAATAGTGGGGAAAAGTTTAAGCGCCCGTAGCTCAGCTGGATAGAGTACCGCCCTCCGAAGGCGGGGGTCACAGGTTCGAATCCTGTCGGGCGCGCCATATTTCTCAATGCGTTACAAAAGAACCGGCGAATAGCCGGTTTTTTTGTGCTCATAATGTCATTCCGTGTCCGGATTGTAGAAACGCCCCAGTGTATGTCCCGTGATGGGCAGACAGAATGACTACGGCCCTTCGTAGGCTTCAAGCCACAATTGATTTCGGCATCTCACTCCAATCAAGTACCCTGAAAACCTCTAATAATCAGTAACACATTGTTACAAAAGTACTTTTACAAACTCACCCATAAGGTTGGAGGAAAAAATCAGGAGATAAATCAAGTACCCATCAAGTACCCATCAAGTACCACTGATAAAGAATTTAAAGCAGAGCCTTATCACTCACAAACTCAGGCGTTATCTGGAGCTGCCCACCAAGGGATATATTTCATCAGTTTGGGCGCGGCACCAGGATCGTACGGTGCAATCTCAGCAGCTTCTACTGCCTCTTTGATCAACCGTGAAGCCTGCGCACTATTTTTCTGCTCAATCCCGAAACGCTCTCTGATTGAGCTATTAGTCAGATGGTCTCGCTGAACATATTTGAGGCAAGCATGCAGATAGCAGGCCCTGACTCTGTCCGCTTTATCCATGCCACTAAGGGGACGATGGGCAAAGAGAACAGCTCTGGTAGAATCACCCGACACCTCAAAAATGGGTGCAGGCAACTGGTAGACTTCTGTTTGAAATACTACCTTGTCTACCCCACTGCCCCGCTCTTCACAGATACCGATGCGCCGCATGATAGAGGCCAACGATTCGTTACGAGATTTCGGGGGTGTATCAAGAAAGCGAGCTGTTTCCACAAGAGGTTGACCAGGGTTGCTGATCTCCATTCGGTCATCAAAGATCTCGACCATGGGACCAGTGCCTGTGATAAAAAGATCTTGGTGTATTAGCGCATTGGCAACAAGCTCACGAACCGCAAGCTCCGGATACATCGGAACCGTTTTACGAAGAGCTTGTTGAACGACTTCATTGGAGGGAAGCAGACCATTGATGAAGTTAATTAGCCCTTCAAAACCAGCCGCATAACCCTTTGTACCGACCTGTTCTTTTATTGTCTCTACCCGGCTGGTCCCTCGATAAAGAATGACTCGCATGGCCTTACGCCGAAGAGAGCGAAAGTCATCGAGACGTTTAGCAAAAAGAATTGCACCTAGATTTGTAATATCCCAACCACCTGCTGTGTCTGCACGGATCAAGTCATCACCCTTCAAAGCACGTAGAATACCGTCACGACTCTCCGGCAAGGGAATATCCAGCAAATCGAAATATGCAGGATAATCGAAGGCTTTCAGTACATCCTCACTACTCGCATGCTCAATAGCCACACCATCTTCAAAGGGCTGTCGATCAAATATTCTCCAGAGAGCTCTTTCTTTTTCAGGGAACCCTTTCAAAGGTTTTTTATATGAACCGACCCGAATAAACTCCTGCCCGCTGAACTGTACAGGATGAACGGCAGCACGCTCAATTTCCAATAAGACAATCTTCTGATCATCAATTACGACTTCGTGAAAATGGAAATTAATTTTCGGATTTAGCAGTCTCAGCAGCCAGTTTTCCAGCTCTTCATTTCCGGTTTTTGCTGTCTTGGGAGAGAACATCGTACCAGCAAGCGCATGGGTGCCATCTTCTACACCCCAAACCAGATATGCATGGGCCTTGCCTGCAAGTGCTGCAGAATTGGCCAGTGCAGAGATATATTCGCCGATTTCTTTAGGCTGTTCGTTGTTAACCTTGAACTCCACCCACTCGACCTCAGCAGGGAGTTTACAAAGCTCCCGAACAAGGCCGGCCAAATACTCTACTGATCTGTCAGTGGTCATTCACCATCTCCAGGCACCCGTTCAGCCGACACATACTCAACCAAATCTTCAATCCGACAATCAAAGTATTCACAAAGCCTATCAAGATTGTCCGCTCCCGCGTTATAGCCACGCTGATTGATCATCTTCGACAGCGTCATGCGATGGATGCCAGTCGCCTCGGCGACTTCACCAATCGTGATTCTGCGGTCATCAGCAAACTCTTTTTTGCTGATCATTTCTTTGATCTTGAAGCGAAGCATAGCTTTATCGCCTGATTAATATAGATATTCAAATGATACATAAAAGTATCAAATAATGCTTGCATTACTCATTACTTGATGTATATTGTAATCACGTGATGCCTTTACACTTCACTTGATTACTTGAAGAAGCATTAGCAATGAGTGATACATACCTAACGACTGAAGAATTGGCAGATCGCATTAAGTACGATCCGCGCACCATCCGCGAACGCTTGAAGGATTCCGTCCTTCTCGAAGGCGTTCATTACATCCGCCCGTTTGGAGGCAGGAAGATTCTCTATCTGTGGGAAGCGATTCAGCGGGACATATTCAAGCACTCCGCTGAGGATGTGACTATTCCTATGGCCAACGGAGGTGTTTGCCATGGGTAGTGTGCGGGCAAGAAAAGAAAACGGAAAACTCTTTCTTGATTTCCGTTATCGCAACCATCGCTGCCGGGAGCAGACAGCATTGGATGACACATCTAAAAATCGAAAAAAGCTCGGCAAGCTGCTGGAGAAGGTTGAGGCGGAGATCACACTTGGCTCCTTCGAGTACCGCCGCTACTTTCCCGGCAGCAGCTTGGCGCAGCACTTTGATGGCCCGCCACTGATTATCCAATCAATGCAGGGAAGCAATCCACGGTTCAAGGATTTCACAGAAACATGGTATGAAGAAAGGATAGGAATTTCAACCCACAAAATCAATCAATTTCCTTGATTAGAAGGGGTATTCACGCCCTGACAAATCGAATTCTGGCGGTAATCATACTGTAAGCACGCTGACAGACACCTGTTAGACACCAAGAACATAGAGGAAAGAGAAGGTAAGAGAGGACACCCACCACTAAGGCAGTACTGATCACCAACTAAATACCAAGAGCAAATGCGGGTGCAAGATACGCTTCAGCGTTATTTTTGGATAAAGCGGCTAAAAAATATGTGGATCTGACGATGGCCAGCTGGATGATGGAAATCGAAAAAAGCGGCTTCATACCAGAGGTATGAATGGTAGGTTTTTGGTTGAAGTGAGTGTGAAAATTAAGTGCTAAAAAGCACCCTCGATTCACACATCCCCTTGATAAAGTGCTGGCCGATCTTCTTGGCGATCTCTCGGATTTTCTCAACCGGCCCCAATACAAGCGGGTGGGGGCGGCCTTTGTGGCTACGTAGGTGGTTCACAAAGGCATCAGGTGCCAGCCCCATGCGTTGTAGTAGTGGTGGTGCATCGGCGGGTATCGCACCACGCTAACCTTCCCTGACAGCTCTACCAGCCCAGTCAACCAGTTCCAAATAGTCGATAGCGGTAAAACCGATAGCGTTTGGGTGGTTATCATCTTTCTGTTTCACCAGGGGCATCAGATGAGGGCTTTTCTTGGCTTTGGAATATCGATTCCTGATCAATGAAGTACTCCATTAGTTCTCTGTACTTTATCATGCTGTGTTGATATGTCAATTGATGGGTGTCCTTACTAGCCTCTTTCTTACTAGCCTTCTTACTAGCCTTCTTACTAGCCTTGATTTATTTCATAGTCTTCAAAGTAGCTCTAGCTGAAAGACCGGGACACCATCAACTGGCTCACCCAACATGATGGGGGACCTTGTTTTTTCTGCATTTCCTTTAAAATCATATAGATAAATCTGACAAAGTAGAACTATAGACATATGGAGTAATCAGGTGGGCTTGCAATAGCCATATGCAGCTTGGTGTGTCTTATCGAGCATAGTAGTCAGTGAGGAGGGGGGCAGGTCCAGTATTGCTGCATATTTTGGTGTTCACTACTCAACAGTGGTTCATTGTGGGATATCTTGACTTTATGGGTTGGAATTCCTATTCTTTATTCTTCACCGTAAGTTTGGAAGGCGAGTACCTCATTAATCATGAATACTAATTTCTTGCATATAGGAATAGCAATAGTTTCTTTCGTAATATCATTAATACTGCTGCGAGCAATCCAGCCAGATGGCATAATCTTTTATCAAGGCTTGTTTTTATCAGTAATTATTTCACTCATTTACCATATTGCAATTTTACTAAATAAAAATCTCACCTCTACACTTAAGGATCCAATAATAATCTTTTTGGCTTGCTACTGCTTTATGTTTACCATTCCAACCACAGTGGATAGAGCCTACTCGGTTATGATGCTCCTAAATTTGCGCGCCCATCCTTCTGGAATGACTCGAATTGAAATTGAAGAGTGGTTCTCAACAAGCTTCTCTAAACAAGGGAGCGTTAAAAAGAGATTGACTGAACAAATGGCAACAGGAACAATCAACGTAACAAATGGAACCTATACATTGACTCCGCTTGGAGAATTTCTCTCATTTTCATTTCGGTCCGTTCAGTTCTTGTTCAATACTCACACATCAAATCAAGAGCTGAAAACCATATCAAAATGGAAAATAACCGAATAAATCAGCAGTACCTATTGGCCTATATCGGCTTGCCGGCGATATTATTTCTATTTTTATTCGTTCATTCGGCATTAGCGTTTCCAATATTAATCTTATTCACATACGTTCTATTTATATCATTCAGAAAAACAAAACTAAAATATCATCTGGATAGCATCGTTATTGCCAGTTCTGCGTCAATCATCATGCTCTGGATTATCGGCTTTCCATTCGGACCATTTGCTCCTGACTGGTTAAAACACTGGGCAATCATGGATGCATTGCTCAATCATAAATGGCCTGTCATCATTACTCTAAATGATGAACCTAACTACCTTCGCTTTTACACGGCTGCCTATCTTGTCCCGGCATTTATCAGCAAACTAACGGGAATACCTACTTGGTTTACCTTTTACGCTTGGCTATTCATGGGGTTTTTTCTGATTTTTATTTCTACGTTGTCCCTGCCGAGGAGAGCCAGTCTATCAAGCAAATTAGCTGCCTGCATCCTACTTGTTAGTATTGCCGGAGCTGATGCGATTGCGTTAAACACCATTCACTTTATCAACAATGGAGATATTGTAGGTTTTATTGGCTTACACCAAGAATGGTGGCTTAATGAGCTTTTTAACAAACTCATACAATA
>JBEVXV010000918.1:0-6717 GCA_040505915.1 Sedimenticola sp.
CCTGTGATAAAGTACGATGGGACACTAGGTGGTTTGAAAATTTCTTTCATCTTCGATTTGAAGGCTGAAAGTGTATTTATTTCACGAATATTAGCAGGGGCGCCAAATGGCCATATGGGGGTGATTGGTGGCCGTCGTGCTATTTTTGGTTTGACACTGTGGGTATCTTCTATAACACCTAAATAACAAATTCAGCAGGTATAACCCTCTCAATTTTTTGCTCAATGGCGAGAATATTGAATCCAAGATGGCCGCCAAATCCATTTTTATTAGATAATTGCTTTACAGTTTAATACGAATAATAACGTCTCCATATGTGCTAGCATGAACATGATAACTTTTCCTGAACGCTTATTGTTGTGTTATTTCTCCTGGCTGGGAAAATGATAAAAACACAAAAATCCAAGATGGCCGCCATCTATATAATGAGCCAAAATTGTTCTACACACCAACACCAGCATATTCTAGAGAGTCGAGTACACTCTAGTTGAGTCATATTTCGTGTGTGCTCATGCTAATGTCTTCAATGATGTCTCGTATTGGAAATACGAAAATATTACCCTTTCAATATCTTCAGAAACCTAGAATACAAGATGGCCGCCAGATACTCCAAAAGTGCTTTGTTTCTCAAATTTATAAACACTTTTTAAACACGTTTAAACGCACTTGACCGTGTTTATTACGACGTATATCGAATATAACAAATATTATATTGCAAACATAAGTTAATGTATATATTTCTGCGTATTCTGCCACCAAAACAGACTTTTCTTACGCGAACGGCGAATGTTCTCAACTCTTACGTGCAGTGTAACCCCCCCCCCCGCCCACCACCACCACCCCATTCACAGCATTTAAATTAAATAATAATATAAACGCATATAGATGTCGTATGAAATATGAATTAATCTGACTCTGGAATAGCATACATTATCGCAGATAAAACATATGAGTCAGTCACATATACTGGAATACGATACCCGCATTACTACGTATTCAAGTGTAGTATAAAAAAAACGATAGCGTTGTTCAGCGGAGATTAACCAATATAATACACGCGTTATCGTTCAAAGTACCTGCATCAACAGCAAACTGGTAGTTGGTTTCATATCGATATTAGCCGCGCGCTGATATTCTAACAAAACATATATTGAAAGTATTTGCCTATTTGTCCATTTATACGTCTGTCCGTCTGTCCGCCTGTCCGTCTTTTGTGTTTGCCGTTCACACGAAATGACCAGTCCGCTCCGAAGCGGGAGCGTTTCTCTGAAACACGAGAGAAAACGAAAGGCGCGGAGAGGGTTAGATGTCATAGATTATGATCGATGTATCATATGCCAAGGAGCAGATACAAGAAATATGTTGAATGTTACTTCTGGAAGCCTCCAGAAGTTACAAGTCGTGATTATCGAACGTTGTGATGATACAGCGAAGCGATTGAAATGTGTAGTTACGAAAGACACTTGGTTGCAGGAGAGCACCCCCAAATGGCACAGAAGTTGCAGAAGCAGGTATTTATTGAAAAAGAGTGTTAGCCTTGCTAAGCGAAAAAGATTTGATAACATCAGCCAGGGTGCACATGCTGATGAAATAGCCGGTCCATCATATGTTGTATCGCCCGCAAAAACACGATCTCAGGTACCACAATATAGAGCACAGAGCATGTGCGTGATATGTAATAAAGTGTGGCATAAGGGCAAGAAACCGATAAGTAGAATCACAACGCAAAACCGTGAGGACAAAATCAAGGCAAAAGCCATTCAGTTGAACCGCAACGACATATTGCGTAGGTTAACTGGCAAAGGACATGACATGGTTTCTAACGACATATGTTACCACAAGCATTGTATGGATGTGTTCAATAATACTAGAATAACAAGCGGCAAGTCAGAACTTCAGGGACTGTACGATCAGGCGTTTGATGAACTCGTTCCAAAAATTGATGATATGGTATTCAATAAATCGAAGGGGATATTATTGTCTGCTTTACGGAACATTTACCAGAAACATCTGACAAACCTGGGTATATCTGGTAAATGGCAATATAAATTCAGCAGATTGAGAGAGAGGCTCATAAAATATTATGGAGCCCGTATATCTATCATGGAACAAAGCAATGGCTCGGCATTTGTGTGTGCCTCGAATGTCCCAGTAGGAGACTGCCTTGAACAGTTGAAGGCACTGCAGAAAAATGAAGAATGTGATCGGAAGGAAATAAACAGACGAGTAGTTGCAGAAGCAGCAACTATTCTTCGCAATGATGCTAAAGATTGCAAAAGGAAGATTAGGGAAAGCGAGTTCATGGAAATTTCAAATGAATCGGCATCTGCCTTAGTACCAGATTCGTTCTATAATTTCACGTCACACCTGCTGTCTGACAAAGCAAAATCAGTGAGTAACAGCAACCGTGTTGACCTGGAACAACATAAACAATGTCAGGCACTAATGCTTTCTCAACAAATGTTGCATCATACCGCTGGAATACAAACACCCCTAAGTATAGGAACAACGTATAGTCTGTACAACGAAACCAGAAGCAAATCACTGATAAAACTTACTAACAAACTCAAACAAGGTATAGGCTACGATACGCTGCAACGTCAGCTGACTGCAAAAGCCACTGCAATACAGCAATCGGTAGAAGAGAATGGCGTTTATGTTCCTGAAAATATGACTGCAGTGAACAACTATCATGTGTTTGCAATGGATAACTTAGACTGGCAGAATAACACGCTGTCCGGTGGGAGCTTTAATGCCACGTCTGCAATCGTAATAGAAACACCGAAACGCACAGAAGAAAACATAGCTGAAGACACTGTGCATGTGAGGACATCCGTATCGCGGGCGAGATCGATGAACGATGTGCCAGCCGAGTCACTTCCTGCATGTTTCGTCTCGAAAAGTGAACGTCGGGAATCACGGTCACTCACACATATACAGGCGCTAGATAACTTGGAAACGGAAACTGACACTACTTTTGCGAGTAATTTGTTGCTCATTTGGAAACTCTGTCGATTATCTATAACAACTGGCTTACCAGAGTTATCCATTGACGAAGGAGCTATGCATCCAGGGTATCCTGAATTCTGTGCAAGGTTATCAGAACAAAAGAAAGCTAACAAAATTGGCTACCTGCCACTTATTCCTGAATCCCCAACTAGCCCAGCAGTACTCAAGGAGGAAATGAGCCGAATCGTGAAAACTTCACATGCACTGGGCCATGAATGGACGATACTTACTGGAGATCAAGCTACGTATGAGTTAGCAACAGTTCTTCGTCAAAAGCACAGCGACGTCTTCGGTAAGGTTGTACTTCTGCTTGGAGGATTCCACCAAGCACACAACTTCCTCAAGGCCGTGTGCAAAATCATACAGGGTAGTGGCGCTGAGGAGCTTATTGCACTGGCGGGAATTTGCTCAGAAGGCACAGCTAACAAAATTGTTGGGGATAAGGGTGATTATTACCAAACACTTCATGCTGTTCGGATTCTCAATGAAGCATTCACTCACTTGCACTGGTGTGCATTTGAAACGTGGGCTCACGAAAACAACAAGCTATTTTGGAATAGCCATATCGCTGAAGTAATCATGTCGATAGTTGACAATGATGTAGGAGTAGATGAACAACTTCACCTCATAACCGACATTCAGTCTGATCTAGAAGACTTGCGGAGATCGTTGGATGAATTCAACGAGTCACTGCAAACGTATCCCACCGCCGTGTTCTGGTTGACGTTTCTGAAAATGTCTGATATCATCCAAGAATTTCTCTACTACCAGCGTGAAGGCGGATGGCTAGGAACTCTACAGAAGTCTGTCGATATGCTACCTTACATGGCCGCTGCCGGACATCACAAGTATGCACAGCAGTCACTTCCTCTATTCATTCAGGAAATGAAAGAGTTACCTGCCACAGCACCAGATGTACATGCTGCATTGATGGATGGTGCTTTTGTGGGCAGGCGGCGAGATGGTTCCCACAATGCGGTGTCACCAGACATGCTCTTGGAGCAAACATACAATGCCGACGCTAAAGAACGTGCTGGTCTGACAAGTATCACAGCAAATGAGGCCGCACGTACGAAATGGGTATACACTAAGCATTGCACAGCTGCCGTATCGTCACAGTTGAAGGAAATGATCGATTTAGACGTTCATACCGCCGATGGAGTCCATCATGAGAGTAGTCCGGCGCAGGTTGCTAGGAATAGAGAACAGGTATTGAAAATGACTGAAAGTGTTGAAGATAATCCTTTTGCATCGCGAAGCAAAAACCTATTCAATATTGTTACAGGGGAACGAGCACAGCCCGATGTACAGTCTGACCTGACAAACCTAAAAGAGATAGGGCGCAACGCAATTGATTTGGTTATTAAAGGGAATGACAGAAAGGTAGTAAAGTTGAAAACATTCCACAGCCAGAATAAGAAGGGGAAGAAGTCGAAGGCTAAACAGACCGGAAAACAAAGTGATGAAATGGCAACTATGTTGCGAATGACTCAGTTGGTTTCATCTGGGGTAGAGGTGGATGTTGTCAGTACAGTGGGGCGTTATGAATGCAGCGAATTCCCACCGTCATTATTTTACGACGATGGTAGAATGCGTGTTCAGGGTACAAAATCAAGTCTGGTGACTGTTCTTCTAAAGGAGACGAATGTAAGTCCCGAGTCACAACTTCCTGAGGGCGATCTGAACACTGCCATTGTCGTAGACGCTATGCACTCCATTCACAAGTGGTCATTCAGCAAAGGCGATAGCTTTGGTGACATTGCCGATCGCTATCTTCATCAACTGTTACGTGATATGCCCATTGCATCACAGTGTATCCATGTTTGCTGTGATCGATATCGCGTTAACAGTCTGAAATCAGCGATGCGTCAAGTGAGAAGGAATGATTCACAGAGATGCAAATGTTACGAGGTGCGCCGAAATTACACGGCTCCTGAAGCAAGTGAGTTTTTTGCTTCTGAACAAAACAAAGCAGCTCTTCTGAACTTTCTGTGCGATGAATGGTCCAGTAGACCCCTGTCACAACCACACATGCATCTCTATCTTGGTGGAGGTTTCACGGACGAGAAAAAATCGGTGTTAGTGACGAATGAGTCTGTGTCCCATGTGCCAGAGCTAGCATCAACACAAGAGGAGGCTGACACACGGGTTGTTCTACATGCTATACACGCAGCACGGAATGGCGCCGAACGCGTTGTTGTGCATGCAAATGACACAGACATTATTATACTCTGTATCTACTATTTTGGTACAGACAAACTAGAAACACTGAAAGAATTATGGGTTCGCACAGAGTATGCCACATACCTGCCAATTCATAAACTAGCAATCGCATTGGGACAAACACTGTGTCAAGGACTTCCATTTATCCACAGTCTAAGTGGCAGAGATACAACAAGTTATCCGTACTTCACAGGAAAGAAGGCGTGGTTTGAAGCACTGAAGTCAACGGATACACCTGCAATCGAACATCTTGGTGAAGGTGACACAGATGTATGTGAAGATGTATTCACCGAAGCGAGACATCTCTGTATTAAAGTATACAGTACAAAGCATGACGACTTTGACGACATTGCCAATTTGAGAGCACACAAATTTCTTCGACAGAAATCATCTGCACTACTCAGATTACTTCCACCAACCGATGACTCGTTTGTACAGCATGTGAAACGATGTGCTCTTGCTACAATTACTGACAAACGTGCCCACTTGGCAGAACCTGACATACCTCCTTGCCAAAACTTTGGCTGGTCAGTGGAAAACGAGGAACAAACACCACATCCCGTGTATTCAACACAAAATCATTGGCCGGAGCTCATGACACATTCGCTGTCGTGTAAATGCAAGACTGGTTGTAAGAGTAAGAATTGTTCATGTTCACGCAGAGGAGTTCGCTGCTACGTAGGATGTCGGTGCACTGGAAGACGAGACAAATGTACGCGGTTTCAGGACAGTGATTCCGAGTCAGAGCATGATTAAATATGTATATGTTGGTGCATATAGGTTCACACACTATTTTGTTTTTCAAATTCAGCATACGATTACAACTTTCTGCCCAATAAATGGCGGCCATCTTGATTTCAATGATGCAATTTATGTATTTGAATATATGAACGGTTGACGGAACGGACACATTGTCGCTAACTTATGATACAGTACATGACATGATTTATAGTGTTTCGCACACGCGTATTTTAAATTGTTGTAATCGTGCTACAATATAATGGCGGCCATCTTGAAATATATACTGTCTACTTTTCTGCTTTAGGAAATTATGAGATATGTTTATGTATGTAATCATTCTTATGAACACATCCACATGGACAAATCAATGGTTTTACTGAATGAAACGGTTCCACTTGAAGAAAATTGGAAACATAACGTAATGTTATGATTATTTATGGCGGCCATCTTGGAATATCACATATTTTGTTAAATATATGTTATATAAGTTTGATGCGATCAGTAAAGTCACCAATGGCACCATATCACAACTTATAGTCTTAAAGTAACACAGCTGGAATACAATCCAAATTATTTGAAAATATGCGATGGCGGCCATCTTGGATTCCATTTTCACGCTATTGAGCAAAAAATTGAGAGGGTTATACCTGCTTATTTTCTTTATATGGTTTTAACGAAGACATCCACACGGTCAAACCAAAAATAGCACGCCGGCCACCAAAAAACCTTTTGGCGCCCCTACTA
>JBEVXV010000919.1:0-7786 GCA_040505915.1 Sedimenticola sp.
TATGTTTTTTCTATTCACTTAGCCGTTTAGTTTTTAGTGATTCCTTGTTTTGTATTGACAAGCGGCGTTCGGGGGTTACCTGCCACTCTCGGATGGCTATTTTTGCTCTTCCAAAGCGTGGATGTTATAGAGACGTTGCACTGTATTGTCTTTGCAGGTCAAGGCCATCATAGCAGCAAATAAGGGTGACCTGAGTGCGGCGGAGGCGGCTTTGGCGGAGCAAGGGCGCAACGCTGATGATGATGATAACCTCGATGACGATGTCATTGAGTCCAGCCCCCCACCCGGTATGCCCAAGGGCAAGGGAGCAAAGCGGTCAGCCTGCGCCTCCGGAGAGGAAAAAGCCTTGCGATCCCTCCAGCAGCGTATTTCCGAGTCCGGAGCCACGCTGGAAGCCATGAGGTCTGCGACTCTGCAGCCAGTCACCAGCCGTACAACTTTCGCTAACTATGTTCGTGACAGTCTCCTCTCCATGAGTGACCAGAATTTCAAGAGGGCCCGCAAGGAGATGAACAGGTTCCTGACTTCCTTGATGGATGAGGACGATGATCACAGCGATGAAGCCGTACCATCCATGCAGCCCTACGTCACATCGCAGCCCCAGATGACTTCAGGAATATTCACCAAGCCAACCCCTCCGTCCAACTCCAGTCAGTATGCCTCGTCTGACTCCTCCAGGACGACATCGCCGTGTGACCTGTACCAGCCCCCTCCCAACTACTGGAGAAAGCCGCCTGCAGGTCCCCATGTGTCACCCTGGCAGTCCCAGGACCAGGAGTACATGTCAGTCTACATGCAGCAGCCACTCCTCTCCCAGCAGAAGCAGCAGCAACAACAGCAGCACACTCCACAGAACATTCCTGGTGCTCATCAGTGGTCCAGTATGCCCCCGCCGGCTCATATTGGTGCCGTTCCAGTGTCAGTTACTGTTCCGTCCGCGTCACCTGCACTGATCTCATCCATATCTACTACCCCAGGGTACGCTGTCCTGTCGCAATACCCACAGGTCAACCACAATGGAGAGAGTGCCGCCGGAGGAGATAGAAGTGTGGAGAGCTCCGCCGATGCTGCCATTCAGGATGACTAGAAACTGAAAGCTTTGATTTCATCAATAGTTATAATCAATGATCATGTCTTTTGTGTTTGTTTTTAAGCTCACCTGCCCGAAGGTCATGTGAGCTATTGTTACTGCTATGTGTCTGTCGTCCGTCCGTCCGTGAAAAGTTTCAAAGGTTTTCTTCAGCCGAACCGCTTGGCCTATGGTCCACAAACATTACATGCATGGTCCCTATGTGACGCTTTTTCAGAGTTGTTAAAATGACGTCATTACGTAATCCAACATGGCGGCCATCTAAAAATAGCCCGAAATCTGAAAACATCTTCTCACGAATCAAGACAAGTAACACATAATATTTACTTGTTTTTATGTGTTGTTAGAAAAATATTCTGCTGGTGTACTCGTGGGCAATTTTGGAGGTCACTATGGAATCCAAGATGGCCGACAAGGTCACTGAATGATGACTAATGCAGCGTATAGTAATGGAATTGATTGGGAGTGAACAGTATGTTATCATATGGTCATAAAAGTGTTTGGTGAGAGACCTGCATATCATCCTAGGGTCCTTGATTGGTCATTAAGTGACCAGTACGCCATCATAGTGTCGTGGGACGGGTCACTAATCACTCAGCAACCAATTCCATGACCCTATGATGACCTACCAGTCACGCATTGACCCATCCGAGAACCCTCGGATGATATATTGGTCACTAAGCAACCTATTCCAGGACCATTATGATGATCTACTGGTCACTCAGTGAACCATGCCCAAAACGATAGAGTAACATACTAAATTTTGGCTACTCAGTAACACATTCAGGGACCATAGGATGATCTACTGGTCACTCAACAGCCCTTTCCAAGCCTCTATGGTGACCTGCTCGTCACTCATTGATATGTCACATGATATTGAGATGACATGTTGGTCACTCCGTGACCCATTCTGGACCCCATGATGGCATACTGGCGACTTTACAACCTATATGTGAAGAAGTGCCACATATTATTGTATCCCCCGGACGAAAGTCAGGGGATACTATGGATTTGACGTCGTCACGCCACCGCCGCCGCGTCCGCCGCCGCCGCACACACTTTCGTGTTCGGAGCATAACTCGAAAACCGATTGGAATATTTTAACGAAACTTCACCCATGCATAGATAACGACTCAAAGGTGTGTCGCGCACAAGAACGACGACCCTCGCTTCGCTGATTTCAGAGCTATTGCCCTTTCTTCGTTTTTCGGTCCAATTTGGTTCTTACTATATCTGATATACTACTGACTGCCCACCACCACGGACCCGGCCGGGGGATACTTCGCAGTCGTGGGCGACTGTCGTTCTAGTTATGTTGTCATTAGGTCATGTTTAGCACTTTTTGACTTATCGTGGTTTCCCTCTTTATTATGATGAAGTGTCCAATGTGATGGGAAAACTGATAAAAACGAATCTGACATTCGTTGTCATTTCATACAGAATTATAATTAAACTAGTCCATGAAACTCGCCAAGGCTCGTTTAATAACATTTTTCCTCAACTCGTTTAATATAATTCGGTATGGAATAACAACTCATGTCCGATCCTATATTTATCACATATTTGGCCATGACTGGAGAAATGAGGCTTATGGCCTGTGCGACCAGTGTAGCCCCCAGATCAACCTGCACATCCGCACAATCTGATCAGTGCCTACATTGTTCGCCATTCAGTCATTGAAACATCTACCATGCTTCTAAAAAAACATTATATTTCTAGCAGACCAGAAGCTAGGCTGGACATAATTTCCATAAGCACGATGTTAAAAATCCCATAAGCCCCATTTCTCCAGTCACATCCACATAATTATGTATACTGATATGGAATGTTCATACGGTATGTTTTCCAAGAATCACACTCGTGAATTATGACTAGATCATCATATCCTGCCAGGGAACGTCACCAGCAGGGGAGTTAACCCAGTGCTTGAGGAGATTCCTCTGTTTCTTCCCTTCCTTAGAGAGTCTGTTATTACCCTGTGCGACATGGGTATCTTCCACGTTTCTGCCGCGTCTCCAGGACCCTGGAGTGAACGGACGGTTCTGACCTTCGGCACGATCCAGTTGGGCGTTCTGGATACCTGGGTATCGGATTCTCATCAGGTTGTGGAGGACCATGCACGCTTTCACGATAAGCCTAACGGTGGAGGGTGCTTGATTCATCGTGGTGAGCAAGACCTGGAATCTGTTTGCCAATATTCCAAACGCGTTCTCCACGACCCTTCTAGCCCTGGAGAGTCTGTAGTTAAAAATCCTCTCGTCGTGTGACAAACCGCGGTGACCATATGGCTTCATCATGTGAGGGTTGAGTGCGAACGCGTCATCGCCGATCAAGAAGAATGGCACATCTTGGGTGTCGTGGGGAAGAGGTTCCGGATCGGGAAAACCGATGCTGGCATCATCTATGCACTCCTTCAGCTCGGACTGGTTGTAGATTTGGGCGTCGGATGCAGCTCCCCTGCCTATAATGACAGAAATATAAAAGGATGATGAGTATAACATTACCGTTAAGATTGCTGCTGCCCTGTTTGGAACACAAATCGGAAATTCATTTTCCCAAAGAATAATCAAAGAAATATTGGACACAATTTCTAACCCGAAATCGTACAATTACATTTTCAGTAGTAACTTTATTCCACAATGATATATATATTTATAAAACTTTGTCACAACATATATTAATTCAAGACGCGTGCAATGGTACCAATATTGTCAATATTGACATTCTTGGCACCATTGTACGCGTCTAGAATTGGTCTATGTTGAGGAAAAGTTTGATAAACATATATCATTCTGATAACAAGAGCTGTAGGAGAACAGCAGCGCTCGACTATTTGTGAGCCATCTGTTGACTTGCAGCCATCATTGACTGACAGCTATCCTAGTGACTGGCAGCCACTACCAACTTACACAAAAAAAAATGAACCTTGAAAATGGCTAAGTGCATTCAGTGGAAAAGTAAGTCAAGGTCACATGAAGGTCACAAATTTAATGGTGGGATGTAATGGGCATCTGTTGCATAACAAAGTGTCCAAATATGGAGGGTGTAGGTGGTATAGTGACTTTGAAAAAAGCTTGACCAATAACCTCGAAAATGGCTAAGTCAATTCGGTGGAAAAGTAGGTCAAGGTCACATGAAGGGCACACATTTAATGGTGAGATGTAGTGTGCACCCTCTGCTTATGATGTTGACCAAGTTTGGTGGGTGTAGGTAGCATAGTTACTGAGAAAAAGCTTGACCAAAAACCTTAACCAAAAACCTTAACCAATGCGTGACGCGGACGCCGACGCCGACGCCGACGCCGACGCCGGTGTGACGACATAAGCTCTCCCTATTCTTCGAATAGTCGAGCTAAAAATGTATTGCCGAAAATGTAAGTGTACGGTTAGAAATTTTGTCCAGCGTACAGTCAAGGGAAAAATAAAGTATACATGGCTAGTTTGGTTCTAATTTCAAGTATGAAGCATAACGGTATATAACATGTAGATGAGTACAATGGGCTGACTTTCTGCTCGCCAACATGCAAACCCTGTACAAATGTGAATTAGGATAAAGGTGAAAATAAGATTTTCTTCATTTGCACCAAATGTCCGTAATTTCATCGTCAAATTGTCTCCCACAGAGTTTCAACATTGCATGTAAAAACATGTAAAACAAGTTTTCATTTCTGCTACAATGTAGATAGTCACACAAGGATTAAATATTATGTTCCGACATGTAGCATGTTTTATGACTGATTTGCCAACAGGAAGCATTTTAGAAAAAAACAACTCCTATGACCCAGTCAAAAATGACGGTATAATCCGCTAGAGGGAGAAATCCAAGATGGCCGCCATCCACCAGCTTCACAATCATGAGATGCAATATCGCAGAAGTCAGATGAGCTACAAGTGCGAATGAGGTATCTTTCCCACACTAAGTGTATCATGACAAATCCAATGGTATAATCACTTGAGTTTCGATGTCATCTGACCTCAAAATCCAATATGGCCGCCAAAATATTGGTCAAATTAGAAAATGTGTTATAACATTCCACTGGATCATGCTAGGAACTTTATTTTGGTGTCTAAGCAATGTCTTGGCATATGAGGAATTCAATGGAATTATTTCCAATGCTGCCCGACAATATTAGCGTGACCACATTTCAAAATGGCCGCCATTTTCACAAACAATATAATTATTATACAATTGAACTTAACTTCTGATGGTTTATGGTAGAGACAAGATTTTGGTGTCCATACCCATGTTTTGGCATATTATAAATTCAATGGAATAATTTGTATTGAAATCCGTCAATGTTTACATGGGCAAATTTAAAAATGGGCGCCATTTTCACAGAAAATAATCAAATTTGGGCATTTATTTTCATTGGTTTACGGTAGGGACGTGATTTTGGTGTCCATCCCCATGTTTTGCCAAAGCAGGAATACAATACAATCATTTCCAATGCTGCACGGCTATGCACACGTGACCAAAATTCAAAATGGACACCATTGTCACCGTATATAACCAACATTAGAGACATCGTTTGAGTGGATTAAGCGACATGTACATTGCAGCCACTATATTGGTGCCTATTCCAATGTTGTAGAGCATTCCATCTGATAATACTAATAACCATTTTGGATTTTGAGGTCAGATGACCTCGAAACTCAAAAGTGATTATACCATTGTGTTTGTCATGATATAATTAGTAGCAAAATACACCTCATTCGTACTTGTAGCTCATCTGACTCCTGATCTATTGCATCTAATGATTTTCAAGATGGCGGACGGCGGCCATAATGGATTTTGCACTCTAGGGGATTATGCAGTCATTTTTGAGAGGGGCATAGGAGCTCTTCTTTGTAAAATGGTTCAGGTAGTAAAATCCGTCATAAATATGGCAGCAACATAATGATCACAGAATCATGAAATATGACCCTAATATCGGGATTGTATTAGTGTATTTGAATACCTGTTGAGAAACAACACTTTTATTTGTAAGGTTTTCAGCAAAACGTGTTCAAAGTAGCCCCGGTTCACTGTACATGTATATATACCATGTATACGGAGATACATGAAAAGAAACCGCTACCATAAATATTTATTCTCGAATAATACTTACCACCGATGTCTGCCCAGATGAATTTGTAGTCCGCGTCAACAGCCGCCAGAAGAACTATTGAGTAGAAGCCTTTGTAGTTGTGGTAGGTGGATCCACTACTTGCAGGACATCTACAGGCGACGTGTTTCCCATCCAAAGCTGCACATGTGTGGGGGAAGTTCCACTTCTTGTAGAAACAGTCCGCAATCTCACGCCATTCATCGGGTGTGGTGGGGCAGGTCATTACCTCATGCATGTACTCGTCGATTATGGCTTGACACACCTCACGGACGACGATGGATATTGTGTTGTGGGGTACCCTCCATCCAAACTTCATGTCCGAATACTTGGTACCGGATGCAAGGTGGCGGAGAGTCAATGCAAGCTTAAGACCAGGCTCGAGAGGCTCTCGAAACCAGGTGTACTGCTTGGTGATTCTGTGGCGGACTCTCTCGAGGATCTCATCATACATCTCGGGCGCCATTCGCATGAAGTTCACGAAGGATCTGGGGTCCTCACGACGGAGCTCGACGAGAAGCTGGTCATACAATCCGAATTCTCGTCGCCTCCGGATCCAGGGTCTGGTCCACATCGATCTGCCACGCTGCCCCCTTCTCCATCTTCTTCTACCATGGGTGTACTGGGCGATGGCAAGCTGGTTTAGGTCATGTTCATGTTGATGAATGGCTCGAACATATTCAATCCGCAGTCTCTGAGCATCGTCCATCTCTGATAACCTGTTGAGCAGGAATGAACGAGCTACTCGCGACCGCCGTGACTTAAACAAAATCAATACTTGTCCTGTAGTCGCACTGTACACGCACGTTACTATATCGGTAGTTTATTGTTATGCACGTTAGATGGACGTCTGGTGAAAGGTGATGCACGTCGGAATACGCTACATGTATCAGTTCCAAGGGCATTCGTTAGCCATTCGTTAGACAAACGCTATGTATACGTTGGCCGTTCGCTATGACAAAGTTCCAGATGGGTTGGACGTATATAGACGGACAGCGGACGAAGAACGAACCTACACACAACCTATAGCCAACGTCCGAAACGTTCACACAGCGAATGCTCAACGTAAACATAGCGTATTGATCAGTACGTTGTCACACGCTGAAAGTTTTGAACATGTTAAACACATTCTGAGACCACAGCGCACGTCTACGAACCCCTACGAATCGATAGCGAATGCAACTTATGCCAAACGTATCACCAACGAATGACAACTTACAACAACGTACACCCATATTTCCCAGAACGGCGGGCACACGTTAGCTCTATTCGCTACTATGTGACAGCGGCTTAACAATCACAGAAAATAAATTAATGGCAGACCGATAGCACACTTGTCAAAATGTTCTCCCTATCGGGTTTCGAAAAGGTTCGTCATGGAGTGTTATGGCTGCCAGGGCAGATTTTGAAAATGGATTACCTCCATCCAATGTCAAGGCCACGCATGCTAAAATAGGTTAAATATTGTGATCTATCATTCCTTGATGGCCTCAACATTTGTTACTTACAAAATAAACGTTATGTTCTGTTACTAACTAACTTAAGCGACATCGAATATAATTGTCTTAGTGCGTCGGGATACATGCCGTTGG
>JBEVXV010000920.1:0-3541 GCA_040505915.1 Sedimenticola sp.
GACTGTTGTCCGGTATACATGATTGTGTCATATTGCTTAGTATCTAGTCTTGGGGTGTCTTTGGGTGTCTTGGGGTGTTTAGTAGGACCCCCGAAAATGTGTCGTCAACCTGTGGATATTTTTTTTTATTGACCATCCAATAATGCAATGCAGTGCAATAAACTCACATGATCAGGATTTTATGCGTGGGGTTGGGTGTGAGAAATGTCCAAGGGTATATCATATTAAGAACAGGGAGAAATGCCGAAATATCTTGACACTTCGGACGAACAATCCCGGGGCGAATCGTCATTCTTTTGTTCTTTTGTTCTTTTGTCTTCGGAGTCTGTTAAGCTTAGTTGCTTATTCACTCCACCTATACTTTGTAAAAACGGTCTTTCCGGTTCCGGTTAGTAAATGTCTTGTATATTAAATCTGTCAGGCCCCCAGGCCTTGTCTAACTTTGACTTGAAAGTTAGGACACTTTCACTGCACACAATATCTTCCTTTAAAATGTTCCACTGGTTTATACTTCTCACAGGGAATGTGTTCAGTCGGAGAGATTTGTTGCAACTCGGTTTTGTAATCTTGAAGATATGCCCCCTCGTACGATTGTCATTAAATTCAAAGAATTTTTCGGTGCTAATGTCCTCTTTGTGGTTAACTATTTTGAACAACTGGATCATATCGTATCGACGGCGTCTGTAATACAGTGTTGGGAGATTCAGGGCTCTAAGTCTCTGGACGTAGTTTAGACCATACAACTCGGGAACTATTCTTGTCGCGCGACGCTGTACGTTTTCCAGTAATTGAATGTTCTTTTTGGAAGACGGGCTCCAAACACATCCACCATAATCTAGAATAGATCTGATGAGGCTTTTATATAACGTCAGAAACAAGTCACTATTCAACGTTTGGAAAGTTCTCTTTATCAATCCAATAAGTCGATTTGCTCTATTCACTGTAGTATTTATATGCCGGTCGAACTTCAGGTTCTTTTGAAATATAATTCCGAGATCCTTCTCTTCAGTTCCATTTGGTAATGGCTGTAGGTTCCCTTGTTTATCTTTCATATGGTATGTATATTCATGTTTCACATTTCCATACTGAATAGTTTTGCATTTCGGAACTGAGAAATCTAGTAGCCATTTTTCGCTCCATTCACATAGTTTTAGTAGGTCAGATTGTAGGATATCTTGGTCATTTTGAGAGCTAACAGCGGAATACAGTTTAGTGTCATCAGCAAAAATTTTGCAGAATGATTCTAGATGATCAGGCATGTCGTTCACGTAAATAATAAATAGCACTGGTCCAAGAACCGACCCCTGGGGTATTCCGGATGTAACTTGTTTCCACTCTGAACACTGGCCATTCACTATAACTCGCTGTCTCCGATCATGTAAAAAATCTCCGATCCAATTCAGAAGATTTCCGTCAATGCCATAGCTCTTCAATTTCAATAGTAATCTCTGATGTGGAATAGAATCAAATGCCTTCTTGATATCTAAATATATAGTGTCTATCTGCTTATGATTATCATAGAACTTAGTCCAATCGTCTAATACATCCAACAACTGTAATACACAACTTCTTCGTCTTCTAAATCCAAACTGACATTCACTAAACAGGTTGTATGTATCCATATGTGACATGATTGATTCTCGTACTGTTTTTTCACATAACCGCGATGGCAGACAGGTCAAACTAACAGGTCTATGATTTGTTGTTTCTGTCTTATCACCTTTATTTTTGTACAGTGCCGAAACATTTGCATCTTTCCATATATCTGGAACCTGGCCTTCTTGGTAAGTCTTGTTAAATATAGTTTGTAACGGAGAATTTAGTATATCTGACGCTTCACGTAACAATCTTGGGTGACACCCATCTGGGCCCATAGATTTACCAATATTCAAATTCTTCAGTTGCTTGGTTACAGTTTGTATATTTGCCACAACCTCAGTTAATGGTGTACCATGATATCTGATATCAAAAATTGGTAAATTTCCAGTAGGTTCATTCACAAAAACACTAGAGAAGAAGTTATTCAACAGGTCTGCTTTTTGTTTGTCATCGTGAATCAGTTCACCATTCTGGTCTTTCAGGTCCGACACTCCAGATTTGCATTTTGTTTTGTCTCTAACATAACTCCAGAAACCTTTCATGTCCCTCGTTTTAGTATTCTCAATAATACTGGTTTCATATTTCTTTTTCGCAAGGCGCACATTAGTGGTACAACTATTTCTTGCTTCACAATACTTTCGATAGTCATGACGATCCAAGGTATGCACATACCGCTTCCACAACTTACGCTTTTTCTTAATAACTGCTAAACAGGGCTTATCTATCCATTTCTCTTTTTTCCTCTGCACATTTGGTTTCTTATGCGGTACATTTCTTTCCACAGTATCAGTAATCTTTGAAACAAAGAAATCCCAACTTCCCTTTGCGTTCATTTCATCCATGTCACTCCAATTTACTGCACTGAGATCTTCTCTAATAGCGTCATAGTCGCCTTTATGAAAGTTTCTCTTGATTGTGTCACCTATTGCTAATACTGGGCTGCAGTTCAGCTCGACAAATAAACATACATGGTCACTGGCGCCCAAATTTGCACTACATGTTATTGTGTTCACAATTTCTTCCTTGTCCGTGAGAAAAAGGTCCAATACATTTGCCCTCTGACCATCTCTATAACGGGTTGGTTCGTTTATCAACTGACATAAATAGTTATCCCGTAGGCACTCTATGAATCTAAAATCCGACTGTGTTTGACTGTTCGGTGTAGTCCACTCCTCCCAAGAAATTGATGGGTAATTAAAATCACCAACTATAACAGTATGATCATATTTCAAATTCATTGCCATATTGATTAGATCATTTAAATGACTAGAGTTTGTAGGTGTACTGGATGGGCTACGATATATCCCACCAATCAACAGTGATACATTAGTCTCAAGTTTTAATACACACCAACATGATTCATCAAAAGAAAAGTTATTTAACACTTTACATTCCTCATAACGTAAACCCTTCCGCACAAATATGCAAACTCCACGACTCGTATCCTTAGTTTTTCCGAGTATAAGTTCATAACCATCTAATTTCAATTCAGCTGGAAATATACTGGTAGAACTAATGTTTTTGGGGAAAATCTCATTTAGCACCAATACGTCTGGACTATATTTCTTCACCTCTAACTCAAGCTCGTCTCTTTTATTTAATAGACTGTCACAATTTGTATAAAATATTGACAGGTTACCACTGTAATTAACCGTGCTATCTAATGAAGTGTGAGTAGATGTACTGCTCTGCGAGTCTGTTTCACGCCCCGACATGTCTGTTTCATGATCAACATCTGTGCTACTCGAAATATTAGCTGAATGGCTGGTTACTGAGTCATCATCACTTTCACTATTATTTGTGGAACTTGACGAATCACTGTATTCAGTTTTGCTATCTCTGGAACTTGACAACTCACTGTAATTGGATTTACTGAATGCTTCATTTGATAAAAGATCAATGTCTGCACAACTATTTACATGTATATTATTGTCACAATGTA
>JBEVXV010000921.1:0-2485 GCA_040505915.1 Sedimenticola sp.
TCTCGGTGTGCTGCCTGGTGTTGCTATTACCCATAAAATTGATTTAAGGGGAAGTTGGCCTGCTCAGAGAATTATGTGCGTCAGCGCTGTGGTTACGGGTATCACCTTGATTTTGTACATTGTTGACAATAATCTGTGGCACGGTGTGCTCCTTTTCATCGATTTTCGGAGTGGAGGGCGAGCCCAGTGGCTCAGTTGCTCGATCAATCCGGTACAGCCACTTGGCCAGCCAAGTCTCGAGTTCTGTCTGGTCCAACAACACCCAGGCGGGACCATCGCCATGGTCTTCACAGACAAAGAGGCGTAGCGATTTCAACAACCGGTTCAATCTGTTGAGTAACTTTTTTTCCGCCTGCTGCAAGAGTATGAAGGCGTGCTCTTGCAGGTCGTTATCATCGGCAAGAACCGCATCGAAACGGTTGCAATAATCGATAAAACCACTGGGGTCAATGTTTGGATGAGGCGGTGGTGGCTGTGTCGGATGCAGCATCTCTGCAAAGTGCTTAATCAGCTCCCATACCTGCTCATCTTCATCGGTGGCCGTGGAGTTGCCAGAGTCGGTCAGGGATCGTGTGGTCGAATCATCCAGTCGCCACTCATCCCGGGCACGAGTGTATGTCATGGAGTAGCCCAGTGCTCGGTCCACCGCCAAGCGGACAACCCAGGCTCCTGCAGCCCCTTGAACGGTGAAGGTACCACCACGCGACCACTCTTTCGGCGGTACCAAGCTAGTCACAGCGATGGCACAGACCACGCCGCGTAGCGACTGCAACTGAGCAGATTGCGACCGACCCTCGTCACCTAGCCCTACCTGTTCACCAATCTGCCTGAGGACTTCATCCAAGGGACGGTTCAGTGCCTTACGGAGGCCATCCAGTTTGCCTTCCTTCAGTAAGCTGATAATGGCTTTGGTGGCAGCTGCGATGTCGGGTGTATGGGTCTGTTCACAAACCCTGCCGATAAAATTTCCGCCAACACAGGCCTCCAACGATTGCTGTAAGAGTTTGGTACAGACCTTGGTTTCCCTGGCCCTTTTCCGTTCCAGATCGAGCTTATGTTCCTTCGCCAACTGCTCGGCCGATACATTCCCCAATGCTTTGGCGAGTTGAGTATAAATTCCTTGACTGAGTAGTTTACCACTACCATCCTCACACCTTTCCCACCAACCCACTTGTCTTTTGTCATAGCCCATGGCATTTCCTAGAGCTTCCTGACTTAGCCCTGCCGTTTCCCTATACTTGCTCAACCAATTCATTGCTATCGCTTCCCTTGTTGTACATACACTGTGAAAAAAGTACTTCATATGGACCGCAAAAAGCAAGGACAGGAAGAGGACAAAATTCGAGCTTAGGAGGACAAATCCGAAAAGAAAAAACAGGACACCCATCATATGCCCATCATATGCCAGTTGATGGGTGTCCTCCTTCCCGTTGGCCATTGCCAGTGGGAAATACAAACCAAAGCGGGGTGAACCCAAGATCTGGTTTACCTCAATGAAGTCGCTGGCGGAGGTTTTAAGCGATGAGAATCGTGCGCTTCTCAAAGTAATGGCCGAGATACATCCGGAGTCGATTTCGGCGTTAGCGAGAGCCTGCGGCCGGAAGCCGGGTAATCTATCCAGAACCCTCAAAACCATGTCGCGATATGGCATCGTAGAGATGAAGCGGGAGAAGAATTTTGTCCGTCCAATCGCCAAGGCGACTGAGTTTTGTATTATCGCAGCATGAGCATATTTGATGCTCCACTGAGTACCACTCGATACGCTGGGAATTTTACTCGGTCAACATCCAGACAACATGGCGTAACTTCTCAATAACCCAGTGCAGATGGATGATTTTTAGGTGGGTGCAGTGACACCTTTTAACTTAACTTCATGGGTCGGAGTCAAAATCGGCTAAGCTATTGATATTGTGTAATTAGGTTCAGTAAGGTACCGGAATCGCCTCTCTACGGTAGGGGTCGGGTGGTAATCTCCCGGATGTCGAAGCCCGCTCTGGCAAAGCACTCTGCCATCTGCTTTCAGCCCTGCACGGTAAAACGGATACGATCACTGTTGGCGCTCTCAAGAAGTAGCGGCCTGGAAAAATCGATTCGCTTCATATCTTGGGTCCTGTAACGAGATAGGCACTTGAGGTCACAACGTGTGACCTCAAATCATGCGGCCGATTACACATTACGAATGGGGCTCAAGCTTGCTGTCAAGCGTCTTTGAAAGTAGTGATAAATTTTTGAGTACATCGCAAACTTCTTCATCCTCTTTTGAGTTGAATTCTTTCTTGCACCACCACTTATAGTAACGTTGTAATTGTCGTCTGGTTGATTGAATAACAAAAGGCAGGTGTGCATACTTTACAATATATTCAATGCAGCTTATGGCCTTTTCTTCTGCATCATTTTGGCTAGAACTGTCATCGAAACCAAACTCGAGAAGATAGAGCTCTGCAATGCTGGTATTAGCCCATAATCGAGTCTCTAGGTGAGTAGA
>JBEVXV010000922.1:0-54799 GCA_040505915.1 Sedimenticola sp.
CCTGTACGCTCACAGCAGCATCCCTGCTGCTGTACGTCCTGAAAAGGCGTCACTGCACCCACCTGAAAGTTATCCATCTGCACTGGGTTATTGAGAAGTTACCCGGTAAATCGTTAATTTATTGAGAATCGAGCTGTAATCGAACCAGCCGTTTTCTGTGATGCAATCAATTAGATTTATGACACATGGCAGATTTCAAAGCCATCTTTTAACCACCAAAAGGATCAGCGCTTGATTGTTTACTGACACAGATCATCAACCATTTACCCCTCTCAACTAAAATCAGATAGCCGCTGAAAAGAGCTTTTATTGCTCCTTATCTATAGATAGTGAAGAATATCAGCAATCACTATATGTAGTGTTTTAATAAATTCCTGGAATTTTTTCAGTATTTATTTTCTTTAATAATATATGTTATTGTTTTCATTATTTATTCACATTTACTTATAGACTATTACTCACTTGACAAGCTCCCAATTCACGCCTAATCTTGCCTCAACAAAACACAATATGTAGTGTTACCTCACAACCAACAGGAACTTGGTTAAACCCATAACAGACGCTATCCCAGCAATTCCAGAGCTACCGCACCTATAAGCGCCACTTTTCAGGGCAGTTGCGGTCACTCCACTCTATAGGGCTGGCGGCAAGCCAGTGTAAACTGAGAAAATCAGATACGAATGAAGGATCCTGACAATATGAAAAGTGCCCATCTCAAAGCTGTCCCCCCCAGTGCCGCCGCAATTCCGTTACAAGCAGCCTCCATGGATATCTGGAGCACCAAGTACCGGCTGAAAGCGAAGGATGGGACGTCCGTTGATAAAGATATCGACGGCACCTATCAGAGGGTGGCAAGAGCATTGGCTGAGATTGAGGTGACGCCGGAGTTACAGGAGAAATGGGAGGAGCGTTTCCTCTGGGCACTACGTCACGGCGCTATTCCTGCCGGACGTATCACCTCTAATGCGGGAGCACAGGCACACAAACCGGCCACCTCCACCATCAACTGCACCGTCTCAGGCACCATTCACGACTCGATGAATGAGATCCTCGGCAAGGTTCACGAGGCGGGACTCACCCTCAAGGCGGGCTGTGGTATCGGCTATGAGTTCTCTACCTTGCGCCCCAAAGGCGCCTACGTCAGCGGCGCTGGCGCCTACACCTCCGGCCCCCTGTCGTTCATGGATATCTACGACAAGATGTGTTTCACCGTCTCCTCCGCTGGCGGACGCCGTGGCGCACAGATGGCCACCTTTGATGTCGGCCACCCGGATGTAATGGATTTTGTCCGCGCCAAACGTGAAGATGGCCGCCTGCGCCAGTTCAACCTCTCCCTGCTGATCACCGAAGACTTTATGGAAGCGGTTAAGCATGATGGTCAATGGGATCTCGCCTTCCCCGTAACAAAAAAAGAGGTCGAAGAGGATAGCATCGACATGAGCAACACCAAACAGATCGTCTGGCGTGACTGGCCCTACAAAGAGGGCTTTATCGCCAATGAGTCCGGCCAGGTCGCCTGTAAAATATACAAGAGCATCCGCGCCCAACGGCTATGGAATGTGATCATGTCTTCCACCTACGACTACGCAGAGCCTGGCTTTATCCTCATCGACAAAGTCAATCAGATGAACAATAACTGGTTCTGTGAAAATGTGCGTGCCACAAATCCATGTGTCCCTGCGGACACCTGGGTTCAAACCAGCACCGGTCCACGACAAGTAAAAGAGCTGATCGATACACCATTTGCCGCCCGCATTGACGGCGGCGAGCACCTCTCAGGAGCTGAGGGTTTCTTCAAAACGGCTGATAAAGCGGTAGTGCGCTTGCAGACCATCGAGGGGTACAACCTACGCCTGACCACCGACCACCGGGTACGACGTGTCACAGCTTTTACCCGCTACCGTACTGAAACCGAGTGGTGTGAAGTCAGAAAACTAAGAACAGGAGACCGGGTACTACTCAACGATCACCGTTCGAACTGTGAGTGGGAAGGCGAACACAACCATGGTGAAGGCTACCTCCTTGGACTCCTAATCGGTGATGGCACTCTCAAATCTGACAAGGCAGTCCTCTCCGTCTGGAAACCGGCTGTCATAGCCAACGGTTGCAACGGCAGTCTCAGTGGCGGCACCCATGCGGTGATGGATGAGGCCCTTGCCGCCGTCCGTACCCTACCCCACCGGTCCGATTTCAACGGCTGGATGGAACTCCCCGGCAGAAATGAATTTCGCCTCTCTACCGGCTCTCTCAAGGCTTTGGCTGAAAAGATGGGAATGTCTCCCGGCCACAAGGGAATTACAGACAGTGTGGAGCAAACATCAAGTGACTTCTGCCGTGGTTTGCTGAGGGGCTTGTTCGATGCGGATGGCTCAGTCCAGAGCAGCCAAAAGAAAGGGGTAAGCATACGCATGGCACAATCCAACCTCCCACTACTTGAAGCAGCCCAGCGTATATTGCTACGTCTTGGCATGGCTTCAACGCTCTACCGTGACCGTCGCCCACAGGGAACAAAATCCCTGCCAAACGAAAAAGGTGACACACAAGAATACGCCACCAAGGCACAGCATGAGCTTGTGATCAGTGGTGAGAACCTGAGCCAATACCATATCCTCATCGGCTTTGGTGACAGCGACAAGCAAAACCGTTTGGAGAGCCTGCTGAACAGCTATCAGCGCAGCCTAAACCGTGAGCGCTTCACCGCCCGAGTGCAGTCTGTAGAGCCAGCCGGTTTTGAAGCGGTCTATGATGTTCAGATCCCTGGCATCAACACATTTGACGCCAATGGCCTACACGCCCATAACTGCGGCGAACAGCCCCTCCCCCCCTACGGGGCCTGCCTGCTGGGCTCTATTAACCTGACGAAATTTGTGCACCAGGCATTTACCGACAAGGCCGATTTTGATTGGGCGCAGTTTCGCGAGGTGGCGGCCATCTTTACCCGTATGCTCGACAACGTCGTTGACATCAACGGCCTGCCCCTGGAGGAGCAGCGTGAAGAAATCGAGCGCAAACGCCGTCACGGCATGGGCTACTTGGGTCTGGGCTCATCTATGACTATGCTTGGCATGAAGTACGGTGATCCCAACTCCCTGGAGTTCACCGAACAGATCACCAAGGAGCTGGCACTGGTGGGCTGGCGTACCGGCCTGGAGTTGGCCAAAGAGAAGGGCTCTGCTCCGATCATGGAAGAGGTGTTCACCGTCACCGGCGAGATGTTGGCCCAGCGCCCGGAGATGTCGGTAGACAACTGGCAGATCGGCGACAAGATCAAAGGAAAGATCCTCCATACCCAATACAGTCGCTACATGCAGCAGCTGGCACAGGAGGACCCGGCACTGGCACAAGAGTTAAGCGAGGTGGGCTGCCGCTTCACCCACCACAGCTCCATCGCGCCCACTGGCACCATCTCCCTGTCACTGGCCAACAATGCCAGTAATGGAATCGAGCCGAGCTTTGCCCACCACTACGCCCGCAACATTATCCGTGAAGGAAAGAAAAGCAAGGAGAAGGTCGACGTACTCAGCTTCGAACTGCTGGCCTACCGCGAAATGGTCAACAAAAAGGCTATGCCCTACTCAGAAGTTGAAGATGAGCAGTTGCCTGACTACTTTATCGCCGCTGACGATGTCACCCCGAAACAGCATGTCGATGTACAGGCGGCAGCCCAGAAGTGGATCGACTCATCCATCTCAAAGACCGCCAACGTACCCACCGACTACCCCTACGAGGAATTCAAGGATATCTATCTCTACGCTTACGAGCAGGGGCTCAAGGGCTGTACCACCTTCCGTTTCAACCCGGAAGCGTTCCAGGGTGTACTGGTAAAAGAGAAGGATCTGGAGAATACCACCTACAAATTTACACTGGATGATGGCACCGAGATTGAAGTCAAAGGCAACGAAGAGATTGAGTACGATGGCGAAATACACAGCGCCGCCAACCTCTTCGATGCACTAAAAGAGGGATACTACGGGAAGCTCTAACGAATAGCCCAACATCCGTCAGATGCACAACAGAACACGACAAGGTTAAAGAGCATGGCAATCAAGATCGAAAAAAAAATCACTGGCTACAGCGTTGCCCAGAATGAAGACCAAAAGGCACCGGAGACTGCCGCGACGGTAACGAAAAACCCAAAGGACAACATTGTCCACATGCATGAGAAAGTGGCACGTCCGGAGATGCTCTTCGGCTCCACCTACAAGATCAAGACACCACTCACCGAACATGCGCTCTATGTCACGGTAAACGATATCATCCTCAACCACGGCACAGCACACGAGGTACGTCGTCCGTTTGAGGTGTTCATTAACTCCAAGAACATGGATCACTTCCAGTGGATCGTTGCCCTCACCCGAATTATCTCCGCCGTGTTCCGTAAAGGTGGCGACGTTACCTTCCTGGTGGAGGAGCTGCGTTCGGTGTTCGACCCCTCTGGTGGCTATTTCAAAAAAGGTGGCAAATACATGCCCTCACTGGTGGCCGAAATCGGTGATGTCATCCACTGCCACCTGGTAATGATCGGCATGTTGAAAGAGGATGTCCCCGATGAACACCAGCAGAAACTGATTGATGAGAAGCGCACCCAATACGAGCAGTCCATGAGTGAACCGAACAAAGAGAGCGACAGCAGCTTCCCCGATGGCGCCCAGCTCTGTGCCAAGTGCAGCACCAAGGCAGTAATCATGATGGATGGCTGCATGACCTGTCTCAACTGCGGCGACTCCAAGTGCGGCTAGACTGAAAAGCGGAGCACAGAGATCACAGAGAAAAAATCAGTAACTATTCGGCTGGTGCTTGGGGTCGGAGTCGATTGCCCACATGGATATGGGTAAGGAGCGTGAGCTGGGAGCGGAAGCATTGCGCCGTAAAAAGGTGCATTCCCCACCCATCTTTAGCAATCGACTCCGACCCCGGGTGAAAACAACCTCCACATACGTATAGCTAAATAGTTACAAATTTCATACCCCCTGAGTTCAAATAGGACCTGCACATAATGACAAGCATCAAAAAACTGTTCGATAATAATTTAGAGTGGGTACGAAAGGTCAAGGAAGATAATCCCCTTTTTTTTCAGGAGCAGGCACAACAACAGCGTCCAGAGTATCTATGGATCGGCTGTTCAGACAGCCGGGTTTCTGCCAACGAGATTATTGGTATGTCACCTGGGGATATCTTTGTACACCGTAATGTTGCCAACTTGGTGGTGCACACGGACCTTAACTGCCTATCGGTCATTCAGTACGCGGTGGAAGTCCTCAAAGTGAAGCACGTCATTGTCTGTGGTCACTACGGCTGCGGGGGTGTAGAGACCGCATTAGGTAACAAACCACATGGACTGATTGATAACTGGCTGCGTCATATCAAGGATGTCTATCACCTGCATCAGGACCGCTTTGACCACATTACCGACAGTAAAGAGCGGTTAGATCTGCTGTGTGAATTTAATGTTGGAGAACAGGTATCGAATGTCTGTCACACCACCATTGTGCAGGAAGCCTGGAGGCGAGGACAGGATCTCACTATTCACGGCTGGATCTATAGCATGTACGATGGAGTGCTACATGATCTGGGCGTTAACTTTAATGCACCGGAGCAGGTACCAGAACACTACCGACACGATTAATCAATAACGCCTTTCTTGATAAGTTTAGGCTCAATTTGTAATACCGAGTATTGGTGCACAGTAGAGATGAACTCCATCAGAAAAAACATCCTGTAGACACCTACAATAAAACTAGCTATGTCAGATTCAGTCCTGAATTAAAGCTGTTTTATCCGTAATATTCACGTCGATCTAACCCTGTTCGCAGCTGAACCGGGTCTATATCCACTCACAATATTTTCGTACAGCGTCATATTAGGGGATAATAGGCGGCAGACTCACCCCGCCCGGCAAAAAAATTGTCATTAATCACTCCAATACAGGCCCACCATTTTGACCCAGACCGACTTTTCATCTCTTAAGCTTCATCCAGACCTTCTGAAAAATCTCTCTTCTCTAGGTTATGAGGTGATGACGCCGATTCAGGCACAGAGCCTGCCTCATATACTTGCAGGCAAAGATGTTATTGCTCAAGGAAAGACAGGCTCGGGGAAGACCGCAGCCTTTGGACTGGGACTACTTCATAAGCTCAATGTTAAGCGTTTCCGTATTCAGACGCTGGTACTCTGTCCCACCCGAGAGCTGGCGGATCAGGTGGCCAAGGAGATTCGGCGGCTGGCTCGTGCCATTCACAACATCAAGGTGCTAACCCTCTGCGGAGGTATGCCATTTGGCCCCCAGATCGGCTCACTGGAGCACGGTGCCCACATTATTGTCGGTACCCCAGGACGTGTTGAGGAACATATACGCAAGGGCACACTGAAACTTGGTGATTTAACTACACTGGTGCTCGATGAGGCCGATCGTATGCTCGACATGGGGTTTCAAGCAGAGCTGGACGCCATCATTGATCAGGCACCTGACAACCGCCAAACGCTGCTATTTAGCGCCACTTTTCCAGGTGAGATTGACTCCATAGCCCGGCGCATCATGACCAAACCAGAGAGGGTAGAGGTGGAGTCTACCCATGACAGCAGCAGTATTGAACAGCACTTCTACAAGGTCACTGATAATGATCAGCGCATGACGGCACTGCGCTTGCTACTTCTACACTATCGCCCAGAATCGGCACTGGTGTTCTGTAATACCAAGCGTGAGACTCAGGAGGTAGCTGACAAGCTTCATCACGATGGTTTCACCGCCCTCGCCCTCCATGGGGATCTTGAGCAGAGAGATCGAGATGAGGTTCTGGCTCAATTTTCGAACAAAAGCGCCTCTATTCTTGTAGCCACCGATGTAGCTGCCCGTGGATTGGATATTGACTCCCTGGATGCGGTGATCAATTATCACATTGCCCGTGATACCGAAATCCATATTCACCGCATTGGTCGTACCGGCCGAGCCGGAGCAAATGGTCTTGCCTGCTCTCTGTTTAGTGACAAAGAGCACTATAAAGTCGCCCTGCTGGGCGACTTTCTTGGACATTTCATAGAGGGTGAACCTTTGCCTCCACTCAGCCTGTTATATGAAAAACCGATGCAGCCACTTATGACCACCCTGCAGATTGATGGTGGCAAAAGACAGAAAATACGGCCAGGAGATATTCTTGGTGCATTGACCGGCGACGACGGCATTGCGGGGAAACAGGTCGGGAAGATCGCAATCTTCAACAACTTCGCATATGTAGCTGTCAGCAGAAGCGCCGCCAAATCTGCCCTAAAGAAATTGGGGCAAGGAAAGTTGAAAGGACGCTCATTTCGAGTCAGGTTGATCTGAACTCAGATACAGCCACCCTGAATTAAGGTGGCTTTAATAAAAAAAGGGTAACTATTCAGTGGCCCCTGTTACGCCCCCCCCTAACGCTCATCCCAACGTAGGCCGGGATCCAGAATCGACCGCCATGGTCGATTCCCTGGGTTCATGCCTGCGCAGGAGTGACAACGCTTGATATTTGAGACGATTGTTTTGCTATAACTACTCATTTTTTAACTTGGGGGTGGAGTCGATTTAACTGAGCTTTGATTCAAGGCTAACAGACCCCGGATACCCCACATCACACTCTACGGTAGCGTCATATGCTACTGGCTACTATAGTCATTACTAACAAGCTAGTTATATATTGTCTGCCCACTGTATTTACTTATGATGCTTGGACTTTAACTCCACACACTAATCCAGGGCAATACAAAGCTAAGCTATTGTTTATACGTTTAATTTAGTAACCATACGGATTAACGGTAGAACCACATGGAGTCCCAGGTAACTGAAATATCGAGCCAGCATGGAACGGGTGAAATCCCACTTTTTTCCTATGGCTTTAATAGAATCGATACAAGCTTTCTCATTAAACATAGGAATTCGCTTAGGTATACCCTATCCCCATTGGAGGAGGGCTCAATCAACCAGAAGAGTCTGACTGTGCGGGCTGGGGCTCCACTTAACTGGCTCACTATTATCTGCCTATTATTTGGCCTTTCCTTCTTACCGGCCGCAGACGCGACTGTTGCTGAGATCAACAAACAGGCTAGGCGCACGATTATTGTCGGCAGTGAGTTGGATTACCCACCCTATGCAACAGTAGACAAGAGTGGCAACGCCACCGGTTTTTCTGTCGATCTCATCAGGGCCGTTGCCAATGAGATTGGTATAAAACTTAAATTTCAGGTTGGCCCCTGGAGTGAGGTTAAATTAAAACTGGAGAGAGGTGAGATTGATGCATTACCTCTAGTGGCCTACTCAACAGAAAGGGATAAAATATTTGATTTTTCACGTCCTCATATCATCAGTCACTCGGTTGCCTTTATTCGTGAGGATATGGACAACATAGCGTCGGTAGCTGACCTCCGGGGTAAAGAGGTCATTGTCATGCGACAAGATGCAACACATGAGTATGTTATCAATAGCCGTATTACCGATAAGGTGACTTTAACAAAAACGCTTGGAGATGCTTTTAAACTGCTCTCCTCCGGCAAGCATGATTTTGTTATTTCCCCAAAACTATCTGGCTTGCTGTTATTGCGGGAGCTTGGAATAGATAATATCAAACCATTTGGAGAACCGCTTGAGGCCTATGGTAGAGGCTATGCTTTTGCGGTACATGAAGGGAATAATGAACTACTTGATCAGCTTGATCACGGCCTGGTTCTTATCAAAGTCAGCGGCCAATATGATCAAATTTATGATCAGTGGTTTGGCCACGTAAACCCGGCAAATGAGAGTTATGAGGCGTTAATCAGAAATGTTTTTATTGGTGCTGGCCTTATCACTCTGTGTATTCTCACTGTTGTCACCTGGAATTTTTTACTTCGCAGACAGGTGAATTATAAAACAGTGGCCCTTGCAACGGCCAACGAAGAGATAAAAAGTTTTGCCTATATTGTTTCTCACGACCTCCGCTCTCCTCTCGTTAATCTCAAAGGATTTACCAGTGAGCTTGAATACAGTCTCAAAGAGATCAGTGAAAAAACAGCTTCCATTGTAGATAAACTGGAACCAGAAAAACGTAAAGAGGTTCATGATCTACTCAATGACGACCTGCCTGAGTCAATGCGTTTTATCAGCACATCGGTCGATAAGATGGATCACATGCTCTCATCCATCCTTAAATTATCGAGACTTGGCCGTCGTGTATTAGAGTTTGAGCCCATCGACCTTCACAGCTTGTGTAATGAAATACTCTCATCCCTCTCCTATATTATTGAACAGACAAAAACAGAAGTCGTACTTGGTAACTTACCGGTCATTTTGAATGACCGAGTGGTTATGGAGCAGATCCTGGGAAATATGCTGGATAATGCAGTTAAATACCTTGATCCAAACAGGCCGGGTAGCATTGTTATCTCATCAAAGGCCTCTGATTCTGGGATCACATTATCAGTAAAAGATAATGGGCGAGGTATACAACCTCATGAGATTGAAAAAGTATTTCAGATATTCAGGCGCGGGATGCATCAGAATGTAGCGGGTGAAGGCATGGGCCTTTCATATGTACAGACGCTGGTCCGTGCCCAAGGTGGGCGTATAAATTTTGAGCCTGCGCCCGATTTCGGCACGGTATTTACCATTTACCTTCCATTGCAGAATGGTAAATAATAGTATTACATTTTAGTGGAGGCTAGCTGATGAGTAGCGATAATCAAGCTGAATATTTATCCATAATTCTTGCTGAAGATGATGAAGGTCATGCTAAATTAACACAAAAAAATCTACGCCGAGCAGGCATTAGTAATAATATCAAGTGGTGTGAAAATGGAAAGATCGCCCTCGATTATATTCAGGGCGAAGGGGAATATGAGGGCAACTCGCACACCACTGATGTACTACTCCTGCTTGATCTTAATATGCCGGTACTGGATGGTTATCGCGTACTTGAACAGCTAAAGAAAAATAAACTGACCAAGCGAATTCCGATCATTATTCTGACGACAACGGATGATGCACGAGAAATAAAACGTTGCTATGAACTTGGCTGCAATATCTATATTACCAAGCCGGTTGAATACGAACTATTTAGCAAGGCGATACGAGAACTTGGACTTTTCCTGGGTGTTATTAAAATACCGGATGGCGCATAAAAGCGCATCACAACAATGGCTCATGTTAAACATAATCGACTCCACATCCTCTATATTGAGGATGATGCAGGTTTAGCTCGTCTGCTACAAAAACGGCTTGAGAGATCCAATGCATATAAAATCATTATCGCAAAAGATGCAGAACAAGGGCTTGTTGTTGTTAAAAAGCAACCGGTAGACGCCATTCTGCTTGATTACTGCCTACCCGGCATGTCAGGCATAGAGTTTATTGAAACACTACATGGTAAGGGCACTGTCATTCCTATAATCATGCTAACAGGGGCTGGCAATGAACAAGTTGCTGTTGATGCGATGCGCCTTGGAGTGTTCGATTATCTCCTGAAAGATACGGATGGTAATTATATCCGGCTGTTACCTAACATCATCCTTCGCATGATGGAGCACCAAAGGCTTGTTACTGAAAAGGATGCTCTTGAGTCAAGAATGAGATTGATACAGGCCTCTTTCAAAGCAACTTCTGAGGGTATAGTGATTACCGACAAGGATAATCACATAATTGAGGTAAATCCGGCTTTTACCAGAATCACGGGGTACTCATTTGATGAAGTGAATAAAAAAGATCAAAAACTACTTGGATCTGGCCAGCATGATGCGTCGTTCTACAGTGCCATGTGGAACTCTCTTCATAAGAACAGCTACTGGAATGGTGAAATCTGGAATCGCAGAAAATCTGGTGAGATTTATCCTGGCTGGATGTCTATCAGTGTAATTAAAAACTCTGCCGATAAAATTGAGTATTATGTTACCGTATTCAATGACATCAGCGAGCGAAAAAGAAGTGAAGAAAAAATATGGCATCAGGCAAACTATGACAACTTAACAGGCTTACCCAATCGATCACTGCTTTTTGATCGCGCGACCGAGCTAATACAAAGAGGAGAGCGGGAGAAAATATCTCTGGCAATAGTATTTCTTGATCTGGACCGTTTTAAATGGATCAATGATACCTATGGTCACTCAGTAGGAGATGAACTGCTTAGACAAGTTTCCAAGAGAATAACGGGTTGCCTGAGAAAGTCTGATACAGCAACACGCTTTGCCGGTGATGAGTTTGTTATCGTTCTATACCCTGTATTTGACAACAAGAATGTGGCCATTGTATCTGGAAAGCTGCTTGCAGCTATCTCTGAGCCCTTTGGTATCATGGGGAGGGTGATAAATATTTCAGCCTCTATCGGAATTTCAACCTGTCCAGACAACGGCACTGACATTGATGATCTGATTAAAAAATCAGACAGTGCCATGTACAAATCAAAAACGATAGGAAGGAATAACTTTCATTTCTTTGATGATGAAATGCAGCACTATGCTCAATCTCAATTGCAGATCCAACATGACTTGACTGATTCGCTCCGCAAGAGTGAGTTCATTCTACACTACCAGCCTGTAATCGACTTACAAAGCAGCATAATTGTCGGCCTGGAGGCACTTATCCGCTGGCAGCATCCTGAGAGGGGACTGATCTATCCAGATGATTTTATCTCAGCAGCTGAAAGCTCCGGCCTTATCACTAAAATTGGTAGCTGGGTGATGGATAGAGCATGCACACAGCTAAATCTGTGGAATAACAAGTTTCAATCTGATTTCAAGATGGGTATTAATATTTCGATTGCCCAGTTAAGGCAGGTGGATTACCTAGCCAATATACCAAAACAACTTGCAAGATACCACTTTAAATCTGGAGTCGTCACACTCGAAATCAAAGAGTCCATGGTGATTGAGGAGATGGAAAGCTTATACGCCGACCTTCACTCACTGAAAGAGAGTGGATTACGCCTTGCTGTTGATGATTTTGGCACAGGCTACTCATCCATGAACTACTTGAGACGATTGCCCGTCGATGATTTGAAAATCGATCGCTCTTTTATTCATGACGTTACACTCACTCCTGAAAACGCCTCACTAGTTAAAGCGATCATCACCATGGCACACAGCCTTGATCTGAAAGTCATTGCTGAAGGCATCGAGAGTGAAGATGAGCTCAAATTCCTAAAGGAGCATGGGTGTGAATATGGCCAGGGATTTTTATTCAGCAAGCCAATGCCTGCAGATGACATTGAGGAGCAGCTACGCCTGCAATGTGATCATTCCTAATTCAACCTTGAATCCGCAGTTGGACGGTGTGGCTTCTCGAACCACTATCGAACGTCCATCGTGCTTCGAGAAAGCGCTCCTACAGGGAAGTGAGCCATTTAGTACGACTCGACTGTGAGCCGGTCACCTCCTGATGCCATCACACATTTTGGTGCCTGAAGCTGAATAGTGACGAGTGTAATTTGATTGGATACAAACAGTTATCCTTCTCTACGGTGGCTGTCACAAAAGTTAAAGCGATAAAACTTACAGGCCTGCTCCCCGGCCGATACCGGAGAAATTGGTAAGAAAAGAGGCTGCACCAGCCCCCATGCGTTTGGCAAAACGCTCCACTAGATCTTCGGCGGGGGTGAAATCGACAATAGTCTCGGCTTTGATCACCTCACGGGCAACATAGCTACTACTGCCCAATGCATCGGCCAATCCGAGTTTAATGCTCTCTTCACCGGACCAGAAGAGGCCACTGAAGATCTTGTCATCACTCTTCAGGCGATCCCCCCTGCCCTCCTTCACCGCAGAGATAAACTGCTGGTGTACCTGATCCAGCATACCCTCTATGTGGATGCGCTCCTCCTCCCTGAGCGGCGAGAAGGGGTCAAGTATCGCTTTATGTTCACCGGCTGTGAGCAGGCGTCGTTCAATACCCAGCTTCTCCATCCCTTTCTCGAAACCGAAGGTGCCCATCAGTACACCGATGGAGCCCACGATACTCGCCTTATCGACATAAATCTTATCTGCCGCTGCCGCTATGTAATAGCCACCGGAAGCACACATATCGGTCACCACCGCATAGAGTGGGATATCTTCGTACTTCTCTTTCAGGCGGCGGATTTCATCATTGATGTAGCCTGACTGTACCGCACTACCTCCTGGACTGTTGATACGTAATACAACACCCTTGGTATCCTCATCTTCAAAGGCGCTACGCAGTCCACTAATAACGTTATCCGCGCTCGCCTCGGAACCATCGGCAATGACACCCTTAATTTCCACCAGTGCAGTATGGCCTTCATCTCCCTTAAGAGAGGTAGTTGGCAACTCATTCGGCATCCACAGCAGTAACAGGGTGATTAGATAGGCAAAGGTAAGGAATTTAAAAAATATGCCCCAGCGACGGGCGCGCTGCTGTTCGGTAATCGACGAGGAGGCCAACTTCTCCAGCAACTCCCGCTCCCAGTTATCACTGTTTTTGTCCATAATTCAATCTTCGTCTGTGGAGAGCCAGTCTGTCAGCTCTGTTATATCATCCAGACAACCCAGAGGTGAGTGCAACATCAGCCGCTCCAGGGTGTGTACACCGTAGCTTACAGCCAAGCGGTGAGCACCGGCGTTGACCGCCATCTGCATATCGTATTCGGTGTCGCCAATCATCAAGGTCTCATGACCATCCACCCCCAGCTCATCCATAATCTGCAGCAACATCTCAGGATGTGGTTTTGAGAGGGTTTCATCAGCACAGCGTGTAGCAAGAAAGAGTGGCCCCAGCCCCGTTTCGACAAGCACCTTATCCAACCCCTGACGCCCCTTGCCAGTCGCCACTGCCAACATATACCCCCGCCGCAGTAGCTTATGCAGCTCCTCTCTGGCACCGGCAAAGAGTTCTGAGGGTGTCTTATCGACATGGAGAAAGTAGTGACGGTAGCGCACTACCACCCGCTCCACCAGCTCGTCATCCTCCCCTGGAAAGAGCGTGGTAACAGCCTCTGTCAGCCCCAGACCAATAATATTACGCACTTCGTCATCAGTCGGTATCTTCAGCTGCAGATCCGTCGCCGCCCCACGCACACAGGCGATAATCCTCGCCTCCGAATCCATCAGGGTGCCATCCCAGTCAAATACCAACAACTTGAAACCTTTACCGTTCATCGCCTCAAATCACTCAATAATTTTATCAATAGCGGATCAAGGGGTGCCTTGAACTGCACTTCGCCCCGCTCTTCTGGCCAGGAGAAGCGTAATGATTCAGCATGAAGGAAGAGTCTTTTCAGCCCCCGATTACGCATCGCTTTATTGGCGGCATCATCACCATACTTAGAATCACCGAGGATGGGAGTTCCCAAATGAGCGGCGTGAACCCGAATCTGGTGGGTACGGCCGGTCAGCAGCTGCGCTTCAACCAGGGTGCAGTTGCTAAAGCGCTCTCTCACCCGAAAGCGGGTAATTGAGGGCTTGCCCCTTGGATCCACCACCACCACCCGCTCACCACTCTTGACTGTATTTTTTAACAGTGGCTCATTTACCTCCACCCGATCCCGATGCCACTTTCCCGCCACCAGAGCGAGGTAGCGTTTATCGATACGGTTGTTGCGAATCAACTCATGGAGCGTACGCAACGCACTACGGCGGCGAGTAATGAGCAGGCAGCCTGATGTATCTCTGTCGAGGCGATGAACCAGTTCCAGCTCTCGATCTTCAGACTTTAGCTGGCGCATCGCCTCAATCACCCCAAAACTGAGCCCACTGCCACCATGAACCGCCATGCCCGAAGGCTTGTTGATCACCAGTAGGCGCTTGTCTTGATGGATGATCGACTGTTCGAGAATCTCCAGTTGCTTACGCCCAACACTGGGGGCGGCACCCTTCTCCGCCATGCGTACCGGCGGCACACGTACCAGATCGCCCTCCTTGAGCCGGTAGCTGGACTTTATACGCCCCTTGTTGACCCGCACCTCTCCCCGCCGCAATATGCGATAAATAAAGCTCCTGGGTACCCCTTTTAGCAGATTTAAAAGGAAGTTATCGATGCGCTGCCCCTCATACCCTGGCTGCACTTGCACCTGTTGTACCGACTGTTTTTTCTGCTCTGGTTCCGACATCTGGCGAATAATAGCAGTTTCTTGGTGTCGGCATTAGAGAAAAGGTGACTTTTTCTCTAGGTTATTTGCCGTAACTGGAGAAGATGTCTATAATCATCTGGAGGCGCTTCCCATATATTAGAGAATGCGTTTACAAAGATAATGTAGATAGTTTATTGGTGCCAGCCTGACAAGCTGTCCGCCGAGAGGTTTGGCTGGCCACGATCTCCCTGATTAATGGGATGGATCGAATCTGTAGAGCAGCCCCAGCCAGATTGAAAAGAGCACACTGCACTCGTTGCAGTGACCAAAAAAAATTGATGGCGTGGCCCTGGATGGAGCTGTCGCTGAGAAGTAAGTTTACGCCTAAGGCGTGAATCAGCTACTCGCTTCAGCCCCTTAACTTGGTGGCCACCTGAACTCAGGATAAATAAATATTTAAAATCCTGAGCAACGGCTCGTTTTCAGTAACGATGCCCACAGGCCAAAAGGCGCGCCGAAGGATTTAATACAATATGAAACGTATGCTGATCAACGCAACTCAGCCAGAAGAGTTGCGCGTGGCCATTGTGGATGGCCAAAAATTGTTCAACCTGGATATTGAAAGTGCAGGAAGAGAACAGAAAAAAGCCAATATATACAAAGGCAAAATCACCCGGGTCGAACCCAGCCTCGAAGCCGCCTTCGTAGAGTACGGTGCCGATCGTCACGGCTTCCTCCCTCTCAAAGAGATCTCCCGCAGCTACTTTACCGATAAAGCTCGAGGAGCGGGTGGCCGCGCCAACATCAAGGATGCGATCAGGGAAGGACAGGAAGTCATCATTCAGATCGAGAAGGAGGAACGCGGCAACAAAGGTGCAGCGCTCACCACCTTCATCTCCCTCGCCGGTCGTTATCTCGTTTTGATGCCTAACAATCCCCGGGCGGGAGGTGTCTCTCGCCGCATTGAAGGCCAGGACAGAAGCGACCTGCGTGAAGCCATGTCCGGCTTGGAGATTCCTGATGGTATGGGGCTGATCGTCCGCACTGCTGGTGTCGGTAAAAATGAAGAGGAGCTGCAGTGGGACCTCGACTACCTGACACAGCTATGGCGAGCCATTGAAGAGTCGTCAGCAGAGAAAAAGCCCCCTTTCCTGATCTATCAGGAGAGCAATGTCATCATCCGCTCCATGCGTGACTATCTGCGTGGCGATATCGGTGAGATCGTTATTGATGACCCGGATGTCTATGCAGAAGCTTGTGAATTCGTCGACCAGGTGATGCCTCAATACCGGAAGAAACTTCGCAACTACACTGAAGAGATCCCCCTTTTCAACCGTTTTCAGATCGAGAGTCAGATCGAGTCTGCCTTCCAGCGCGAGGTTACCCTCCCCGCCGGTGGCGCTATCGTAATCGATCACACTGAGGCACTGACCGCTGTAGATATCAACTCGGCCCGCGCTACCAAGGGCGCTGATATTGAAGAGACCGCGCTCAACACCAACCTTGAGGCTGCCGACGAGATTGCGCGCCAGCTGCGCCTGCGCGATATGGGCGGTCTATTCGTCATCGACTTTATCGATATGACCCCAGCACGCAACCAGCGTGAGGTTGAAAACCGACTGAAAGATGCACTCAAACACGACCGTGCCAGAGTTCAAGTCGGCCGTATCTCACGTTTCGGCCTGCTGGAGATGTCGCGTCAGCGGCTCCGCCCCTCACTGAGTGACTCCAGCCTCAACGTCTGCCCGCGCTGCTCCGGCCACGGCTTTATCCGTGGCATCGAATCACTGGCTCTCTCGGTACTGCGTATTATCGAAGAGCACGCGATGAAGGAGAACACCGCACGGATCAATGCGCAACTGCCTGTCGATGTTGCCACCTATCTCCTCAATGAAAAGCGTCAGAATATCTACGGTATTGAGAAACGCCACGCCATCAGTGTGGTACTGATACCCAACATTCATCTGCAGACACCTCATTATGAGATTGAGCGGGTTCGCGCCCAAGATATTCCCAGCGGTAGCGATGAACCCATCAGTCATGAAATGATGACCAAACCTGAGGAGAGCCTACAGAACTCCCCAGGCCAGCAGAGCGAAAAGGGCGAAGAGCCCACGGTAAAACGTATCGCCCCGTCGGCACCCGCACCACAACGCCCTCCCCAGGCAGTTGCTGAGGTTGCCGCTAAACCACAGGAGGAGGGTATTGTTCGCCGCATCTGGAACGCTCTGTTCGCTGAGGGTAAAGCACCAGAGGAGAAGGGAGCTCCCGGTGAAGAGAATAAAACTGAGGGGGAGAAAAGGGATGCTAGCGGTTCTCAAGGTGGACGTCGTGGGCCCGGTCGCCGCAGCGAAGGCCGCAGCGCCTCATCACAAGGCCCGCGTCAACGTTCAGGCGGCAGAGGCGGCGACAAGCGCCAGCAGCGAGGCGAGCAGAAAGGCAGAGTAGAGGCTTCCCAAAGGAAGAAACCGGAAGAGCGCGTAGAGCAAAAAGAGGAGATAGTGCCGCAACCGGCTACCGCCAAAGATGCAGATCAGAACAGCACTGAAGAGGTGAAGCGAGGCTCCCGTAGAGGCCGCAGAGGCGGGCGTCGTCGTCGTGGAGGTCGTAGCACCGCTCAGGAAGGTGAAAGCCAGGAGTCACTGAGTCAGGAAGGTGAAAGCCAGAAGAGACAGGATCAGGCAGTAACAACAACAGAATTAGATGGCAATATAGCCGCTCCTGCTGATAACCAACCGGCACAGAATGGAGAGGCGCCGGAGCGTGAAGGTTCACGTGGTCGAGGACGTGGCCGAGGTCGCGGTCGCGGCCGGGGACCACGCAGGGCAAGAGAACGGAGCGACGGTGATAACATTGGCAATCAAAGCGAGAACAAGCCTGCTGATGAAAATACTATAGAGAACTCTGAAGCCAAACTACCCCCACAGGTGGAAACAAAACCGGCAAACCCGCAGGTAGATACTCAACCTGAGGCCAAGCCAAAGCCAAAGCAAACTGTACAGACCGAACCTAAGGCAGAGAGCAAGCCTCAACCAGAGCAAACCGCACAGGCCGAACCTAAGGCAGAGAGCAAGCCTGAAGCCAAGAGATCCGCCAAGGTGGAAACAAAGCCGTCAACGGCTCAAGATTTCAAACCAGCAAGTCAGCAGGTAGATGCCAAGCCCCAGCCAAAGCCAAAGCAGACCGCACAGGCCAAACCCAAGGCGAAGAGCAAGCCCAAAGAGAGACCGCTGCGTCAGGTTGAAACAAAAAACACGACTAAAATTGAGCCCACACCAGCACCAAAGGCTAAGGAAAAACCAAAAGCGAAGCCCAAGGCAAAGCCTGCAGTACCGGCAAAAGCCAAAACGGAGAATAAACCCCTACGCCAAGTGGAGACAAAAAGCGCTACCCGGGTTGATACTCAAGAGGCTTCGCGACCTGAACGCCAGTCTGCTTCCAAAGGCTCACAAAGAGAGCAGAGAACAGCTGAGATACTAATGAAGGCCGTCAGTAAGGCAGAGCCCGCCCCCCCCCAAAACAAGGACGACGAGTAACAAAAAAGGCGGCCAAATGGCCGCCTTTTTTGTTGGCACGTGTGTGATTTCACTAAAATGCACTGTAACTATATCGGCCTCAACGACCACTCTTATTGAGACGACCTCTCGGGCCGTGATCAAACGCCCATCGCGCTTCGAAAAAGCACGCCATGACCCGGTTTCTATTGTAGGAGCCCGCCCTCGGGGCGATGGGTTGTAGCTGCATCTGTGCGACGTTCAGCGCGGCGAGGGCGCCGCTCCTTGGGAAGTATGCCGTAAAATGCGATCAACTAAAGACGAATTAATCTCCTTTGTAGTCACATGTTTTTATATATGAAGCGGAATAGTTACAAATCCGTCAATGACTGATAGCTGCAGTTTAAAGGTGCTTTTTACGAATCTCGGCAAGCAGACCTAGGGAGGCCTCCTCCACCATATCGAACACCTTTTCAAATCCCTGATCTCCGCCATAATATGGATCTGGCACTTCCCGTTTCTTAAAAAAGCGTGAGGCAAAATCCATAAACAGTTTCAACTCCGCCCTCATTTCACCACCAGGTGAGATAGCCGCCAAATTAGCGTAGTTATCCCGATCCATTGCCAGGATGTAATCAAACCGAAGAAAATCTTCACTCGTTGCCTGACGAGCCCGTTGACCGCTTAGGTCAAAGCCTCGATCCAACGCCGTCTGCTGCGCTCTATTATCAGGGGGATTGCCAACGTGATAGGCGTGGGTGCCGGCAGAATCAACCTCAATCTGCTCAATCAGGCCCTCTCTCTCCACCATTCCCTGAAATACCCCATGGGCCGTTGGCGAGCGGCATATATTGCCCATACAGACAAATAATACTTTGATTTTATTCATTATTTAATTTAATCCATACTATATATTAGACTGAAGTTTCACCGTTTTTCCGTTGCCATCAGATCAGATAATGGGCTGACATGAAAATCGACATATAAGTAATATTAACGACGCTTCTCTGTCTGACCAAGAAAATCAAATATATCCCTTTTATATCTACCACTTAAAGGTGATAAAAGTAACTTCTCAATAACCCAGTGCAGATGGATAACTTTCAGGTGGGTGCAGCAGTACAAAATGGGCAGAATATCTAACTTGAGTAGACCGATCCTTGACCACCGATCAGTAGTGAAAAGAGTTCAGTGATCTCATCATGCACCACCATTACAATCTCAGGAATGATCTCCGGCGAAACCCCAGCCAGTGTCCAGACCTGCGGCAACACCACCTCAGTGATCACCTGCAGATCCTCTTCATGTAAAATAACATCCGCCACCGCACTACCCATATGAACCAGTGCCGCCTCAAGGATATGATGATCAGCCTCCTCCGGCTGGTGGTGCCAGCGTATCGCCGCTTGCAGGCTCTCTGGCAGCGCCCAGGACTCAGCCAGCAGATACCCTACCTCCTGATGTGTAAAACCAAATATCTCCTTCTCAGCCAGCGGTACAAGCTCATCACGCCCCTTGCTGATCAGCAGTGCATCACGGGACTGCTCAGGGAGCAGCTGGCACATGACCAAATGGCCCATATCATGTAGTACGCCCATAACGAAAAGACGTTCGGGATGCAGCACATGCCGCTTCTTGGCGAGTGCACGAGCCACAGCACCACTGGTCACCGAGTGGTGCCAGAAGTTGGGCATATTGATCAGATCTCCGGGGATGCCGGTAAACAGATTGCCCGCAGCACTAATGATGGCAAGGTCGCGAAGCTCCTTAGAACCCACCAGAGTAATCGCCCGAGAAATTGTCTCTACACGCCCAGGGAAGCCATAATAGGAGCTATTAACCACCTTAAGCAGTCGACTGCTTAAGGAAGCATCCTGAATAATAATGCCAGCAATCTCCTCTGCCGAGCTCTGCCCATCATCCAGCAGTTCATTGACTCTGATACATGCCTCCGGCAGTGAGAGCAGATTGCCGCTCTGCTCAATCAAAACCTCAGGCTTCATTTTCATTTTTTTACTCTCACCATCACTACCAAAACTGTAGCAGATAAATATTCCATGAACTGGCTCTGCACTCCCTTACTGTTCCACACCATGTCGATGAAACGACGGTTGCTTCCAGGCAAAGTGCTAAAATAGGAATTATGCAACCTATCAGATAACTATTCAGCTATACCTACATTATGAGGCTATTTTCACCAGGGGGGTCGGAGTCGATTGACCACATCCATGTGGGCAATCGACTCCGACTCCAGACTCAGCTGAATAGTTACGCTTCATTTAACAAAAAACTCAACCACCTCACAAAAATCTCTTTTTTTCTGGTGTACCTTAACTATCAATCCGACCCGGAAGAGCTGGACTTGCCTCCACTTTTGGGTATACCTTACCGTATGTAGCGATTGATAATGCCATAAACTACAAGGAGATAACGCGATGGAACAGCAATATAAGGTTGTTTTCCGCGGCACTAAAAAAAGCGGTGCCGAGGAGGAGCAGATCAAACACAGAGTGAGCAAACTGCTCCGAATCAGCCATGCGGCATGTGACAACCTGTTCAACGCCTCCGACGAGGTGGTCATGAAACGAAGGGTCGATTTGCCTGGAGCGGAAAAACTACAGCAGCTATTTGCCAAGGTTGGGGTCTATTGCGAGATTCTGCCCTGCAATCCCCTGGGGCTGAACCAAACTCCAGCCCCCATAAGTAACCTCTTTGTGTGCCGCTATTGTAAATTTCAGCAAAACTTGGCTGCGAAAGAACGCTCTCCTGAGAGATGCCCCGACTGCAACACCATTACAGATGAATATAAAGCAGATATAAACTCATCACTGGAGAGTGAACGGATCAAAGAGAGGCTGAAGGAGATAGGAAAACAGGAAAGCACCGATCACAACATCAAATCCACCCTATTTGCGAAAAACCTCCTAACCAGAGGTAAAGTTATATTTTTTGGGGTGCTAGCCATGCTGCTTGGCATCATCCTACTCCTCTATACATCCGATGATAGCCGATCAGGTATTGACCTGAACAAGCTGTCGGTCGCTGCCACTGAGTTTGTGAGTGAAATATCACCAGACTGACCTCCGCAATCGACTCCGACCCCAAACCCAGCTGAATAGTTACGCTTGATTCAAATAACGTTATCCTGAAACACACCCGTTTCCAGAGAATTTAAAACCTTATATCGCTTAGGAACATGACGGTATGGCAGATATTACTGATTCTAGCGATGGTGCCGCGTTTTTTTAAGTCAGTAGCAGATTGAGTGCTTGACATAAGGTGGGCATTCACTAGAATACCGGCCTTCAATTGATGCGGGAATAGCTCAGCTGGTAGAGCACAACCTTGCCAAGGTTGGGGTCGCGAGTTCGAATCTCGTTTCCCGCTCCAAACAGAAAAAAGCCTGAAACCTAATAGTTTCAGGCTTTTTTATTGGTTAGCTTAATTGTAACTATTTGTAACTTCTCAATAACCCCGTGCAGATGGATAACTTTCAGATGGGCGCAGTGACACCTTTTCAGGACGTACAGCAGCAGGGGTGCTGCTGTACGCGTACAGGGGTCTATTCACCGCGTCTCCTGAAAAGAGGTTACTGCCCCCCTATGGCACGGACTTTTTGAGAAGTTACAATTATTCTGGATTCTGCAATTAAGAGCTTGTGCTACACCTGCGTACCCAGACTGCGGTATCGTGGAATACTGCGCCACCATCGGGCATCGCCGCCTCAGCACTGGTCAGAGTGTTAATTCCCAGACCGCCATCAAAATCGCGGCCCGGCCAGATACCCTCAACCACGAGCACCCCGGAAGCGATACCCGAAGTGACCACCGCAGTCAGTTTTATCTCGCCCCGCTGGCTTCCAACCAACACTAGGTCACCATCTGAGATAGCTGCGGTGGCCGCGTCATCGCTATGAATTAATAGTTGTGGGCCAGCTTCGCGTCGTCTTGCTCCCGGCGTCTCTGTAAAGCTGGTATTGAGAAACGATTTTGCCGTCGGGGTAATTAACCTCAATGGATACTCATCCGAGACCTGATCGATAGCCTCCCAGTAATCCGGTAGCTTGGGCATATCACCCTCTATATCGCCCATCACCTTCCAGTCAGGCTGAAAACGGAAACGGCCATCAGGCCAGCCAAAGCCGTCGAGAAAGTTCATCTCGCGCTCTGTTTTGCTGCAATCCAACCACCGCTGCTCCCGCAATGCCTCAAATCCGGGATAGCCCGACTGTTGCAATGCAGTGTCTATCAGCTCTTCAGCACTCATAGTAAAACCCAGGTGCTCGGCACCAAGCCGTTTAGCCAAGTCACATATGACCTGATGATTCGAGCGGCACTCTGCCAGCGGCTCAATCACCCGACAACCTAGCTGCATGTGTACCTGTCCATAACTAAGGTAAAGATCGTCATGCTCTAAAAAGGTGGTAGCCGGTAGTACGATATCCGCCATGGCGGCGGTCTCGGTCATAAACTGCTCATGAACACAGACAAAAAGATCCTCCCGCTCAAAACCGCGGCGAACAGTGGTGTGATCCGGCGCCACCGTCATTGGATTGCAGCTCTGGGTAAAGAGGGCATTGACTGGGGGGCCTCCTGCCAGATCCTGCTTATCACCACAGAGTATTGAGCCGATACGGGACATATCTAACTCACGCACACTGGGATCAAACCGATCCAACCCTTCTATCAGCCTCTTATCCAGATGAAACAACCCACTGGTTCCCAACAGCGCCCCACCCCCCTCATGTTGCCAAGCGCCGGTAATGGCAGGAAGCGCGCTGACGGCGTGTACATTATGCGCACCATTGCGGCTGCGGGAGAAACCTATTCCTAGACGAATATAGCTCCGCCTGTTCTCACCAAACAGGCGGGCAAACTGCTTGATCTCATCCTCGCTTACTCCTGTAATATCGCTAGCCCACTTAGGGGTACGCGACTCTAGGTGAGGCTCCAGAGAGGCAGGTAGATCGGTATATTTTTCCAGATACTCTCTGTCGGCATAACCCTCAGCAAATAGCAGGTGCATAACAGCAGTGGCCAGGGCACCATCGGTACCCGGCTTGAGCATCAGGTGAAGATCAGCCTTTTTGGCGGTGGGGGTACGATAGGGGTCGATGACAACCAGCTTTGCCCCTCTCTCTCTCTTAGCCTGACTCACCTTGGTCATCACATTGATCTGTGTTGCCACCGCATTGCAGCCCCAGATAACAATCAGGTCACTTTTTGCCATATCCCTGGGATCACTCCCCCACACCGCCCCCACACCGGCACTCCAGCCGCTGTAGGCGATGGAGGTACAGATGGTCTTTTTCTGCCTGGAGTAACCCATGACATTACGCAACCGATTAATGCCATCACGTTGCAACTGCCCCATGGTGCCCGCATAAAAATAGGGCCAGACAGCTTCAGCTCCATGAGCCTGGGTGACCCGCTGTAGATTATGGGTGACCTCATCCAGTGCTTCATCCCAGGAGATGGGCGCAAATAACCCCTCCCCCTTGGCACCGATACGACGTAAAGGATGAGTCAACCGGTCTGGATGATGGACACGCTCCGCATATCTGGACACTTTTGAGCAGATGACCCCCTCTGTATAGCTATTCGCCTTGGCACCATGTACTTTACCGATGGTCTTCTCATCCAGCAGCTCCACCTCAAGCGAGCAGGCAGATGGACAGTCATGAGGGCAGACAGTGGGGGCAAATGGTGAATTCATTGATCGGCTCACAGGTAGGGAAGAGTAGAATCTATAGCGGAAGTTTAGCCCTTTTCTCTGTAAAAAGGCCACTCAGGAGAATCTCTCCGTTAACAACTCCACTAAGTCGACCTGTACTGCAAGCTATTGTTCTGAGAGTATGCAATCCTTCCACCATCAGATTGATCGCTACTACCTGTTCGCCCCTGTCTGGTGATGGCATTGCCTGTTAAAATGCTCCCTAATATAACTTACATAAAAGACGGAAAATAATTAATGCTTCTTGATAACTACTTCACAGAACTTAATGATAATATTCAATTTTCAAGAAAGCAGGCAAGCCAATTTGCCAAAGAAGTCGCTGAAGACTTCAACCCCATCCACAACACCGATGCCAAGCTATTTTGTGTACCTGGCGATCTTCTCTTCTCTGTCGTGCTGGCAAAACATGGCTTGAGTCGACATATGCGCTTTGTCTTTTCAGGTATGGTGGGTGACGGTGTCGAGCTTAAGCTTCCACAAGTGAATTCAAGCAACTTCTCTCTCTCCAATGGGGAAAAGAGCTATCTTGAGGTTGAGCACTCAGGGGAAGTGAGCAATGATCAGCAATTGATCCAGGATCTAACCTACAGCTATGTGAAATTTTCTGGCCACACCTTTCCAGAACTTCTGGTCCCACTAATGGCTGATAACGATGTAATGATCAACCCGGCACGCCCTCTAATTATTTATGAGAGCATGATAATCGATCTTGACCGGCTGGATATTTCGGAGCCGACCCTGAAGTTCAGTGGCTCCAATCTCACTGTTAACGGAAAAAAGGGAAATGCCTCACTGAAATTCACCATCATCGCCGGTGGAGAGGAGGTAGGTCGGGGGGAAAAACTGATGGCTCTACGTGGGTTGCGTCCCTACGATGCTGAACAGGTTCAACAGATTATCCATGATTACAATGCGCAGAAAGCAGCCTACTTTGAAGTGGCATGATAACAACTACAGCACCCTGAATTGAGAGTCCAACAATCAGCCTTCTCCCTACGAAGAGTGCCGCAAAAGCCAAGATGTGGAGCTAACGCTGCGTGACCCAATAAAAATCAATGGGTTGCCTGGTTACCCCGTCACTTCTCAAAAAGTCCGTGCCATAGGGGGGGGCAGTAACACCTTTTCAGGAGACGCGGTGAATAGATCCCGGTACGCTCACAGCAGCATCCCTGCTGCTGTACGTCCTGAAAAGGTATCACTGCACCCACCTGAAAATTATCCATCTGCACTGGGATATTGAGTAGTTACGTTACACCTCGCTAATCCGACCGACAAGAGGAGCGGCACCCACGCTGAATGGCAACTCTCTCATTTCCTTGAGCAAAGCCTGGTTGGACTCTACTTAGCCGTAGCCTTTATTGGCGTAACATTCCCCTCCCCGCTCTCATTCAGCTGAGTTAATACCTCGGGTTTACCTTTGCATGCCAGAATCAGCTGCTCTTTATTACGTGCCAGCAGCAGACCAAACTCTTCGGCCTCCTTCTCATTAATATTTTTTACGTGCTCCTCCAGCAACAGAGTGAACTGTTCTGCCAGCTCCAGCATCTTGTCGTGGGCATCTGCCTCTTTTTTTGAATCATGCATACTCTCGTCCCGATCACACATCCACATGGGTATGACGGCCATATTACCCCCTTTTTTCAGTAAGTTAGCTATCAACAAGACTAAATGTAATGTAACTACCTAGAGCAGCGCAATTCAGGCCTATTGATAAGCTCTATTTGTACAGTGTATCTGTTGCGTCTCCATTCATTAGTAGCGGCTCACAAGCCTCAGATGCTCAACAGTAGAACTACTGTAGAACATTTCAGGTCTAATTTCCAATAAAAAAAATGGAGATCAAAAATGAGACTAGACTTTGAGTGATTATAGAAAAAATCCCTGTCACGCCATGCCATCAACAACAACTCTATGGAGGCATTAAGTAGCCATGTTTCAAGGTAATGAAAAAGAGAGCGTGGATATCACCAAAGACTCACACCACCCGGCTGAAACACTTCCGATTTGGCACACCCTCGAAGCCGAAGCAGTCTTCTCTCACCATCACGCTAATGGCGATGGGCTGACATCGATTGAAGTTGAGCAGCGCCTTGAGCGCTACGGCTACAACCGGCTACCGGAGATAAAACCACCCAGCGCACTGATGCGACTACTTCAGCAATTTCATAATGTGCTCATCTATGTACTGATAGGAGCCGGCATAGTTACTCTATTTCTTGGGCATCTGGTAGATGCCAGCGTCATTTTTGGCGTGGTAGTGGTCAATGCGGTTATTGGATTTATTCAAGAGGGCAAGGCGGAGAATGCTCTTCGTGCAATCAAACAGATGCTCTCCCCACATGCCATGGTGCTCAGAAATGGCCACCGTACCACCATTCCCGCCGATCAGCTGGTGCCCGGCGATATTGTGGCACTGCAATCAGGCGATAAAGTGCCTGCTGACCTGCGCCTGTTTCAATCTAAAAACCTTCAGATCCAAGAAGCCGTATTAACAGGGGAATCGGTAGCCGTTGAAAAGAGCCCGTTGCCGGTGGATGGGGACGCGGTACTGGGTGACCGTACCTGCATGGCCTATTCAGGCACCCTGGTCACTTATGGACAGGGTACAGGCATGGTCGTGGTTACTGGCGACCTTACCGAGATAGGTCGTATCAGTACACTAGTCGCCGGGGTGGAAAAGATCACCACGCCGATGCTGCGCCAGATGGATCACTTCAGCCGCCTATTAACCATGGCAATACTATTTATTGCCGGAGTGACTTTCCTGTTTGGCATAGGGATAAGAGACTATGCCGCCTCTGAGATGTTCATTGCCGCTGTGGGTCTGGCGGTAGCAGCGATACCCGAAGGTTTGCCAGCCATTATGACCATTACCCTGGCTATCGGAGTACAACGGATGGCACAGCGTAATGCCATTATTCGCCGCCTACCCGCCGTTGAGACGCTTGGCGCTGTAGAGATTATCTGTTCAGACAAAACGGGTACGCTCACCTGCAATGAGATGACCGTTCGCACCATCATCACGGCCGACCATAACTTTCAGGTGGGGGGGGCAGGCCATAACCTTCATGGAAGTTTCTCCCTGGGTGAAGAGGAGATCTCACCCGATGAGCACCCTCCTCTAAGGCAGCTGCTGCAAGCGGCCACTCTCTGCAACGACTCATCACTGGAGATCAATGATAGTGCTTTCAAGCTTCACGGCAGTCCCATGGAAGGTGCGCTGCTGGTCGCAGGCTATAAGGCTGGGATAGCGCATGAAGAGGAGCTGAAGAAGTGCCCCAGAACCGACCTCATCCCATTTGAATCACAACACCGCTTTATGGCCACCCTACACCACAGCCATACCGGTGAAGCCTGGATTTTTCTCAAGGGCGCACCGGAACAGGTGATTGAGATGTGCGGCCAACAACGCAACGGAGATGGCGTTGAAGCGATAGATGCAGACTACTGGGAGTGCGCAATCGAGCGCATGGCTACTGAAGGTCAACGCGTTCTGGCGGTGGCGGTAAAATCTGCCCAAAGTCATCAGAGTGAACTCGACTTCTCCGATATAGATGATGAGCTGGTACTGCTGGGGCTTTTTGGTCTGATTGACCCTCCTCGTCAGGAGGCGATTACGGCCGTTGCCCGATGTCAGGCGGCAGGTATTCGGGTAAAGATGATCACCGGCGACCATGCCGCCACTGCCATCGCCATTGCCCGCCAGCTCAACCTACAAAACAGCAGCCGCGCTCTCACCGGCCGGGATATTGATTCCAAAAGTGATGATGAACTGCGCCAACAGGTAAGAGAGGTGGATGTCTATGCCCGCGTAAGTCCTGAGCACAAACTTCGCCTGGTAGAGCTGCTACAGTCCGAGGGTACCATCGTCGCCATGACCGGTGATGGAGTTAACGACGCCCCGGCCCTGAAGAGGGCGGATGTTGGCACAGCTATGGGGCAGATGGGTACCGAGGCGGCTAAAGAGGCATCGGAGATGGTACTTGCAGATGACAATTTTGCCTCTATCTCACACGCGGTTGAAGAGGGCCGGACAGTCTATGACAACCTGAGAAAATCAATCCTGTTTATTCTCCCGACCAATGGTGGCGAAGCACTGGTTATCATTGCCGCCATCGCACTTGGATTTCACGAATTACCGCTGACACCGGCACAGATCCTCTGGGTCAATATGATCACAGCAGTGACCCTGGCCCTGGCCCTGGCCTTTGAGCCGGCAGAGTCCAATGTAATGCAGCGTCCGCCACGAGATCCCACCAAATCAATTCTGTCGATGATACTGATCTGGCGAATCGGATTTGTCTCAGTGATTCTGATGGTAGGCACTTTCGGGCTATTTCTCTGGGATATAGATCGGGGGGGATCTATCGAACATGCCCGTACGATTGCGGTAAACACCCTGGTGATGTTCGAGATTTTCTACCTCTTCAACTCACGTTACATCACTGCTCCGGTACTCAATAGAACAGGCATGTTCGGCAACCGCTATGCACTCATGGCCATTGGCCTGCTTATTCTTTTTCAGCTGGCCTTTACCTACCTCACGCCATTTCAGCAGCTTTTTGGTACCGCAGCCCTCTCTCTCTCTACTTGGGTAGTCGTGGTAACAACGGCCTCATCCGTACTCTTCCTGGTTGAAGCCGAAAAGTGGCTGTTCAGGAAAAATGGCAGGGAGTCGGTGAGTTCAAAAATATAAAAAGTGCTACTCGGTCGTTATCTGAGAGCGATACGCCAAAGTTAACTGTGTCAGTTGAACCCAACTTGAGTTATTAGCGCTAAGTATGGGGGTTTTGAAGAGCTGGCCAATATATGGCATGCACCTGTAGCATCGTCATACAGAGATAGGGAGCTTGAATTCGGCGAAACCGCTAATATACAAGAGGTGCACGAGAAGCCATCCATGGGTCTTCCTTGACCTAAATCCTTTTTTGCATCGTCCTTGGGTAAACATACTAAAGCAATTACCTTAAAGATTGCACCGAAATACTCGTAGGCATTTCCCTACACGCCTACTTTTACGGGGCTTTGCCTTCAGAGCCCAGCGACTTACCACCCGATGTAGTAACTTCTGAATAATCCACTGCAGATGGATAACTTTCAGGTGGATGCAGTGACACCTTTTCAGGACGTACAGCCGCAGGGATGCTGCTGTGAGCGTACCGGGGTCTATTCACCGCGTCTCCTGAAAAGGGGTTACTGCACCCCTATGGCACGGACTTTTTGAGAAGTTACTCGATGTAAAGAAAACGCTTAATCTTCATCGTCGGTGTTTTAACGAAGGGCTCGCGCTGCTCTATAATCTGGTTTAGACGGCTGAAACTGGAGACCCGCCTATTAACCTTCCCCTTGATCCCATCAAGTAGCGACTCAATCACGGTCCTCATTTCGATCTCGCTCAGCCCCTTCTTGCCATATAGCTCATCAAGCTTGTCGTAATCGAGGTAGATTCTTGCCAGCAGTTTTCCTTCACGCTCAAATACCAATGACTCTAGCACTACATCCTGTTCGTTAATCACCCCTTCGATCTCTTCCGGGTAGATATTCTCACCACCAGGACCAAGTATCATGTTCTTCAGACGCCCACGGATATAGAGATAGCCGTCATCGTCAATGCAACCAAGGTCACCCGTTCTGAACCAGCCGTCTAGAGTAAATACCTCGGCGGTAGCCTCCGGTGCCTTGTAGTACCCCTGCATGACATTGCCCCCCTTCACCTGCACTTCACCTTCGCCACTGAAGGGGTCAGGGTTGTCTATGCGAATCTCCATTCCCGGAAAGACCGGGCCGGTAGCATGGAGGCGGGTTTCCGTTGGTTTGGCTCCGGCAACCAGCGGTGCTGTTTCCGTCAGACCGTAGCCAATGGCGTAAGGGAAACCTGCCTCCTTAAGAAAACGTTCGGTCTCCCCAGAAACTGCCGCACCACCGATGCCAAAAAAGCGCAGTTGGCCACCAAAGGTTTCAAGCAGCCTCTTGCCAGCCAAACGGTTGAGCGCTTTACGAATAACGGGGAGTCGGTAGAGTGTACGGATCAGCAGGTTGGCGGAAAATTTCGGCTGAATCCGCATCTTGTAGATCTTCTCTATCACCAGCGGCACACTGAGCATCACCGTTGGGTGAATTTTAGCCATTGCTGGCAACAGTACGCCAGCAGTAGGTGGTTTTTTCAGATAGCTGATACCAGCCCCACAACGCAAGGGGATAAGAAAGCCTAGAGTACACTCGTAGGTGTGTGACATTGGTAAAATCGATAGAAAACGATCCTCGGCCTCGATAGGAAATACGCCCACTGCCGCCTCGACATCAAATACCAGGTTGCCGTGACTGAGCATCACCCCTTTTGAGTTGCCGGTAGTGCCGGATGTGTAGATGATGCAGGCAAGATCACCAGCGATCACATCACCCTTTGGCGCGATAAGTGGCTGATCTGCTGATTTGTGTGACCGGATAAACTCCCTGACTCCAGCCCTAAGGCTTTTCGATAGAGTCGCTTTGGAAACATCAGGAGGAATCAGATCAAAATCATCCAGCAGAAGCATCAACTTCAGACTCTTGAAACTAAACTCCTCTACCTTGGAGTAGAGACGTTCAGAGACAAACAGCGCCTTGCACTCCCCATGTCTGAGAATATGGTGGACCGCATCAGGGGGGAACTCCGGCAGTATCGGCACTGCCACCGCCCCGATGGTAGTAATGGCAAAATAGGCCACTCCCCAGTTGGGCATATTCTCACCCAGAATCGCTACCCGATCACCCGGTTGAATCGACCTTTCCAGAAGAAATGCCCGCAGCACACACACCTGCTCGCCAAACTCCCGGTAGCTGTACCCACCACCATCAACCCAGGAGAGGCAGGGATTATCCGAGTACTGCACTATGCTATTTTCAAATAGCTGCTTCAGTGTTGTTATTGGTTCACTTTCCATGGTTCTTTTTTCTTGTTTATCCGTGTTTATGTTTGGCACTATCAGCTACCATAAATGGATAGAAGAGAGAGCCCATAGCTTATTGATCCCCAGTGGGATCGTCAATCCTCCTGGCTGCTGCCAAGTCGGGAAAATAGCTATCCACATCCACCTCTTCACCCCTCATCACCGCCTCGACAGCAGCAAGGGCATCCTCAATTTTGAGCGCATCTGCCTTACTGATCACCTCACGAGCATGCCCCAGTGAGTTGAGTACCCAAGCCCCCCTCTCCTGTGGTCCTACCAATAGTGTGCTAATCACACGCTCTCCATCACGCCCACGACAGCGGGCGGTATGCTCATATTGTTCGATAATCTGCATTGGTAGCCCGATACACATAACGCTTCCCTTGGGATAATTGAGCGACATTAAACATCACTAATAAATACAAACCACACTTTTCTTACTTTCTCTACCCTACAAGCATACGATAGCCCAGGAGCCTGCCAGAGAATAGAGCCCGCTCTTGGGATTTGATAAATGGTCCAAGTTGACCCTGGGTATAACCGCTATTCCGAGCAGCCGAGCCAAACTTTTAGTAAGGAACCACTAGGAGCCTGTCCGGGAATAGAGAGCCTACTGCGGAAAAGATCCTAGCTCATTCTGAGTACACGATATGAATTCACGAATTAACCTGAGCCTCCCTAAATACGTTGACTCTTCCCCTGATCGAGTGGGTAGAAAAGTAAATCACCGCGTAGCGGCACGCACTTTCAACCCGCCATTGTCGACGCATCTCTTATCGTAGAGCAGAAATTTGACGATATTGCACAAAGATTTAAAGATCAGCAGATCTAAGTTTACTATATAATTTTAACACCAAAACTTGTATTAAAAATTTCATTTTTTTAAATGAAATCAACATATAAGAGATGCAGCGGCAAGGTGATGGAGTAGACATCTCTGGCTATTGTCGGCACTAGGGAACCCCTGATTTGTTTAAACTGAACTATTATTGGGTGTAGTGTCTCTATAGTATGAGCGAAAACAGTATCCTGAAGATGGCGCAAGCCGCCTCATCGGGTTTCCACTACAATTACGCCTATGGCGATAAATAGAGAGACGGGCCTGTAGTTCTGAGACCATTGAGTTAGGGTCTTACTGGCGAAACACTATGAACCACAGAGCAGAAAACGGCACCAAGCAAAATTTCGACGGCAAAGAGTGCATCTATTACGATGGCTACTGGATTCGTTACTATCCTGAGCCAGCGGATACACTGGGCAACAGAAAAAATTTGATCGACAATTTGACCCGTCGAGCTTTCCACCATACAGAGACCGGTATCAACACGCCTGGACACCGCCTGGAGGAAGCAAGGGCTGCTTATGATATCGAGAGCGATGCAGCAAGAAAGCGGGTAAACGCCGCCATTCTTGCGGGTGCCCTCTTCAATCGGGCAACTGACATTTTCACCGCCATCGTCACCCTTGAGGAGGAAGGCGTTCGGATCACCCACGGTAATGAACTGATGAAACAGTGTAGTAGCTGCTTCAAAGAGGCGCTTGAACTTGGAAAACAGGTGAAGCACTACAGTGGCCAAGAGGGGATTGACGAGCTTTGGGGAGAACCCTTTAAAGCTTTTACCCAACCCATCGCGCAGCTATTTACGGCACGCTACCGTAAAATTTCCCAGGCGATGCGGGATATAGACCGTATTATCGATCATATGATCGGTGCACTCAGAGGCGAGGAGCATCTTATCGGTATCGAGCAGATTCTCAGGGACTATGGGCAGGCATCCAAACTACAGATGGAGATAATGAAAAGAGACCCCGACTTCTTCACTGTTTGGCCAATCTATATCTCGTCGCGGGAGAGAGTTGAAGGGTTCAAGCCGGTCGAGGAGAGTGCGTTCGATATTGAACTGCGCCACCGTATAGCCAAGGCGAAAAAACTAATTCTGGCGGGCTCCGCTCTTATCACCTATCTTTCTGGGGCAAGGGTGCCCATGCCGACAAGTACCCGGCTGTTTATTCAACAGTGTGAACTTTTCCAGGAAAACATCTATAGACCCATTGATAAGGCAGGATAGAAAATCGAGAATCTGACCCGGACCACTATCGGTAAATTTCAGATCCGCAAAATGCTGGGAAGGGGAGCAACTGCCTCTGTGTACCTGGCCGAAGATCCGTTTACCAATGTCGAAGTGGCAATAAAAATAGCCCACCAGAGCGTAATGGACGATCCTGAAACCGGCTATCGCTTCAAAAAAATGTTCATGAATGAAGCGAGCCTGGCCGGTAAGTTGCGACACCCTCATATTGTCTCTGTCTATGATGCTGGAGTGGAGCATGAGATGCACTATATCGTCATGGAGTATGTCCCTGGGTCCACTCTCAAGGAGTTCTGCAAGCCAGACAAACTCTTACCCACTGATGATGTCATTGAGATCATATTCAAGTGCTGCAATGCACTGGAGCACGCCTATCTTTTTGGCCTTATTCACCGGGATATCAAGCCTGGAAATATTCTTATCACCGGTGGTACCAACGTAAAGATCAGTGACTTTGGTACCGCACTGCTGACCAATTCAGAACTCACTCAGGTGATGGATGCGGTCGGAACCCCAAGCTACATGTCGCCAGAGCAACTAAGCAACAAAACACTTAATCAGCAGACAGACATCTACTCCCTGGGGGTAGTGATGTACCAGCTACTCAGCGGCAAGCTCCCCTTTAAGGCATCAAATCAGTATGAGCTGATCCAGAAAATCACCCACCAACCGCCGGTACCGCTGAAATCGGTTCGAAGCGGCCTGCCTGACGGCGTGGTAAATATTGTCAACCGCTGCCTGAATAAAAAGCAGGACGAACGTTACAGCAGTTGGGCTGAAGTTGCCCGTGATCTTTCGCTTGCTCATGAACAGCTCAACATCTCATCTGCAGTTGAGGCATCCGATAGTAGAAAATTCAATATTCTGAAGGGGCTTAGCTTCTTCAAAGAGTTCACTGACGTTGAGTTGTGGGAGATGTTACGGATAAGCAAATGGCGCTATTTCAAAGCGGCGAAGACCCTGCTAGAAGAGGGGAAAATTGGTGGCTCCATCTTTATACTCGCCTCCGGGGATGCACGAATAATGAAAAATGACGCCTTTCTCGGTGTTATTGAGGCGGGGCAGTGCTTTGGTGAAATGGCCTACATCTATGGTATGAAAAAATCACGCACCGCAAGCGTAGTCAGTAACTCGCAGGTTACCGTCATTAAGATTAAAAGTGAGGCGCTGCAGCTGGCATCGATTCAACTACAGACAAAGTTCAATAGAGAGTTGCTACGAACACTTGCCGAGCGGCTTGAAAAGACCTCCGTTATGGCGTCATCCATCTAGATAAATCTGGCCTATTCAGGCTCCCTAACCCCTCAGGCATCCGTAGGCTACCTGTTGCTGCCTGCCTTACCGAGTAGCAACTACACCGAAACCCTTAAGATGGAAAGTGAATAGATAGTAGCCCCATGCCAGAGATCATACTCACCAGTCTCAATGCCCGCCACCTACACAGCGCCCTCGGCCTGCGCTACCTACTGGCCAATATGGGGGAGTTGAAAGAGAAAACTGCTATCCAGGAGTTTACCCTCGAACCCTGGCCAACCGATATTGCAGAGAAGCTATTGCTTGAGCATCCACGCATCATCGGTATCGGTGTCTATATTTGGAATATTGAACAGAGCCAGCGGCTAGTGGCCCTGCTAAAGACAATCAGCCCAGAGACCATCATCATTCTAGGTGGGCCAGAGGTGAGCCATGAGTGGCAAAACCGGGAGATAGTGGATCAGGCAGACTACCTGATCACAGGCCAGGCCGATCGGGCGTTTGCACAGCTCTGCCGGGAGATCCTTAGCGATAACTCTCCCGTAGAGAGAGTGATCCACCCTCCTCTCCCTGATCTCAGCCAGCTCGCCTCACCCTACCCGCTCTACAGTGATGACGATATCGCCCATCGCCTGATCTATGTAGAGGCCTCACGAGGATGCCCTTTCAAATGTGAGTTCTGTCTCTCCGCACTGGACAAGAGCACCCAGGCATTTCCTCTGGAATTATTTCTCAGCGAAATGAAACAACTACTCGCCCGTGGTGTACGCCACTTTAAATTTGTTGATCGCACCTTCAACCTCAATCCTGACCTGAGTTGCGCCATCCTTGATTTTTTTCTGGAGCGGATGGATAAGGCGCTGTTCCTCCACTTTGAGGTAATCCCTGATCAGCTGCCGGATCGACTAAAAACACGTTTGAAGTGTTTTCCTGCTGGCTCCTTGCAGCTTGAGGTAGGTGTTCAAACCTTCAACCCCGAGGTACAACAGCGCATCAGCCGGAAACAGAACAACCTGTCGACGGATGAAAATCTCCACTGGTTAAGAGGGCAGACCAACGCCCATATCCATGCCGATCTTATCTTTGGCCTGCCGGGCGAGGGGATGGTTAGCATAGCCGAGAGCTTTAACCGAATGGTTGCGCTGGCACCCCACGAGATTCAGCTGGGGATACTCAAACGATTGAAGGGTACCCCTATCAATCGCCACACCGAGGCATATGGTATGGACTACAACCCCAATGCCCCCTACGACATACTCCAGACCAGCTCAATAGACTTTGCCACCATGCAGCGGCTAACCCGCTTCACCCGCTACTGGGACATGATTGCCAACTCCGGCCGTTTTAGAGAGAGCTTACCGGCAATTCTGGCTGAATCGCCCTTTGAGCGCTTTATGCAGCTTAGTGACTGGCTCTTCCAAACCACCGGCCAAGTCCACCGGATCGCACTCAAGCGGCTCTTTGAGTTGCTCTACCGAGGCATGACATCTGAACTCGATATCACAGAGAAGAGAGCAACAGCACTGCTGACGGAAGATTTTTCACGCTGCGCAATCAAAGGCGGGCTGTCATTTATCACTCCCGCCATTTCAACCGCCACCAAGGGCAATATCAAAAAAGACCACAGCAACCGCCAACAGCGTCACTGCTAATTTTCAATAGGTAACAACTCCTTGCCCAAGCTTTACCCTCTCAAGAGATAAACCGATGAAAATGCTTGAATCTTCCTCAAACTAAAGGCCAATACCTTTACAAACAATAAGATATAACCCGCACACATAATATCTCAATAATTCCATGGATTGTGGTTACAGTCCCTCCTTTTCAGGACACGCCGTGAATACCTCCCTGTAGGCTTTCAGCAGCATCCCTGCTGCTGAATGTCCTAAAAAGGAGAAACCGCAACCAGTCGACCTCTTGGAGGTTGTATTCAACTATTGAGAAATGTAACTCTTCAGCTAGTGCTCGAGGTCGGAGTCGATTGCCCACATGAATGTGGGCAATCGACTCCGACCTCTGGTGAAAACAGCCCAAAAACAAGTATAGATGAATAGTTACTGCGAAATTACATAAAATCACCGTATCTATATGTATTTACTTATTTTTACTATTACATTGAAAGGTACTTTTACCTGCATAGCTAGAGGTACATAAGGAACAGAGCTATTTTCATGACCACAAGCTGTAGTATTCTTCCCTATCGATTATTTCCGGGCCATAAACAGGCCTTTTTTGTTTTACTACTGGATCACAAGCTTGTTAGCCGGTTCAGATTTTTTAGAGGGGAGTAGCTGTGGAAATCGCCTGTCTTGATCTTGAGGGAGTCCTGATTCCAGAAGTCTGGATCAATTTTGCTGAGCGCACCGGCATTGATGAGTTGCGGGCCACCACTCGTGATATTCCCGACTACGATGTTTTGATGCGGCAACGCCTGGATATTTTACAGCAGCACAAACTGGGTCTTCCCGATATTCAGGAGGTGATTGCTGGTATGAAGCCTCTTGATGGTGCTTCGGAGTTTCTCGACTGGCTGCGTGAACGTTTTCAGGTGGTGATACTCTCTGATACCTTCTACGAGTTCGCCGCCCCCTTTATGCGCCAGCTCGGCTACCCCACCCTACTCTGCCACAAGCTAAGTACCGATGAAAACGGTTTTGTCACCGACTACCACCTCCGTCAGAAAGACCCAAAGCGCCAATCGGTAAAAGCGTTCCACGGACTCAACTACCGGGTCATCGCTGCAGGCGACTCCTACAACGACACCACCATGCTTGCCGAAGCAGATCGCGGTATTCTCTTCTGCCCACCACAGAACGTAATCGACGAGTTCCCTCAGTTCCCGGTAGCTAACGATTACGATGCCTTTAGGGCTGCCTTCCAAGAAGCGAGTATCAGGGATCTTTCGTAGGGGGTATCAAACAATCAAGGGTCTACAGAGACACCATATAACTTCTCAATAACCCCGAGCAGATGGATAACTTTCAGGTGGGTGCAGTGACACCTTTTCAGGACGTACAGCCGCAGGGATGCTGCTGTGAGCTTACCGAGATCTATTCACCGCATCTCCTGAAAAGGTGTTACTGCTCCCCTTATGGCACGGATTTTTTGAGCAGTTACAACACCATCACGAAATAGACAGGAACCAAACAACCCAATAGATTTGGTCATCTATCTTTATCACCGCTATTAATCTAACATATATAACATTCCCGGGAACAACGCGAATAAAACCAGCAATAGTCCGGCCACAATGGAGTGATGCCTGCAAGTTAAAACGAGGTGTACTTCATGGCAACAGTTCTTGTCATAGATGATCAGTCAATCAGTAGAATGATTCTTGAGGAGTTGATCCTCTCGATTGCAGATGATATCAGTGTTGAATCTTTTGCCGATCCGGTAGCCGCGCTGGAGTGGGCAAATAGTAATAGTCATGACTTGGTCATTACCGACTATAAAATGCCCGCCATGAATGGTGTCGATTTCACCCACAGACACCGCCAAATTTCTACTTGTTCAGACATTCCACTGGTTTTTATCACCTGCATTGATGACAAGGCAGTCCGATACAAAGCATTAGAAGCTGGCGCCACAGATTTTCTCTCAAAACCATTCGATCACCACGAATGCCGAGCCCGATGCAAAAACCTTCTGCAGATTCGCCGCCAACAGATGTTCATCAAGGATCGGGCGCAATGGCTGGAGCGAGAGGTCCAACGTAAAACACATGAGATGGAACTCCGAGAGAAGGATACCCTACTCCACTTGGCAAAGGCGGGAGAGTACCGGGATCAGGATACCGGTAACCACGTCATCCGTATGTCGGAGTATGCTCACCTAATTGCCAAGGAGCTGCAACTACCCGCCCTTCAGTGTGAAATCATCAGGCTGGCAGCACCAATGCATGACATCGGAAAAATAGGCATCCCTGACCATATTCTATTGAAGAGTGGAAAACTTGATTCAGACGAATGGGAGACAATGCAAACCCACTGTCAAATCGGCTATGAAATTCTTCGCGACAGCCCTTCATACTATGTCAGAGCAGGCGCTGTAATCGCCCTTAATCATCACGAACGCTTCGATGGCAGTGGTTACCCAAAGCAGCTGAAAGGTGCAAATATCCCGATTGAAGCCCGGATTTCTACCGTAGCTGATGTTTTTGATGCACTGCTTTCAGAAAGACCGTATAAAGCACCCTGGCCACTTGATCGTGCTCTTGAATATCTTGAGGCTGAAAAGGGGAAGCACTTTGATCCCGACTGTATTGATGCCTTCTTCAATAATATGGAGAGCGTGATTGCCATCCGTAACCGCTTAACAGACGGAGCCTAACTTATGAGCTGAATAGTTACAGCGTTTCACTGCCAACACCGCATTAAGACCACCAAAAGCAAATGAGTTGGAAAGTGCGGCATCAACACTTACCTCACGCGCCTGATTAGGTACATAATCGAGATCACACCCCTCCCCAGGGCTAGTGAAGTTTACTGTTGGAGGAACAACCCCCTTGGCCACTGTGAGTACGGTAGCAATCAGCTCTAAACCACCTGCAGCCCCCAGGGCATGTCCATGCATTGATTTGGTTGAAGAGACCATCAACTTATCCACGCTTGCTCCAAAAGCGGTCTTCAGCGCCTCGGTTTCAGTGACATCATTGGCCTGGGTTCCCGTTCCATGGGCATTGATATAGCCCACATCCGCTGGGTTCAGAGAAGCGTCCAGTAACGCCGCGTTAATCGCTCTCGCGGCACCTTCGGCTGATGGCCGGGTAATATGTCCAGCATCCGATGACATTCCAATACCGGCCAGCTCGGCATGAATTCGTGCACCACGCTTTTGTGCATGAGAGAGCGATTCAAGTACTACCATGCCAGCACCTTCCGCCAAAACCAGCCCTTTTCTATCGGCACAAAAGGGCCGACAGGTATCAGAAGAGAGCACACGCATCGCTTCCCACGCCTTTAGTAAGCCGTAAGTAAAGGGCGCATCAGTGCCTCCTGCCAGAGCCACATCGACAAGACCACTACGAATCATCATCGCTGCCTGAGCAACCGCATGGTTGGCCGAAGCACAAGCGCTGGAGACAGTAAATGCTGGCCCGGTAATCCCCATTTGCATACTGATCTGGCTTGCCGCCGCGCTGGGCATTCCTTTTGGGATCGTCAGGGGATGAGCTCGCCTCTTGTTGTCGATATATAGTTGCCTGTAGGTTGCTTCATCGGTCTCCTTACCACCACACCCAGTACCTATGATGACGGCTGCCGTAGCCAGGTTGCCCTCATCAAGTGCAGCATCGGTTACCGCCTCTCTAGCTGCAACCAAGCCAAGCTGGCTGTACCTGTCGAGACAAGCAAGCACGGAGGAAGAGAAGTGATCTTCTGGAGAAAAGCTATCAATCTGAGCTGCAATCGATAGCTTCAGTCCCTCTTGGAGATCCATTTTCAGTGGCCTGATGCCAGATCTACCCTCCTTTAGAGAGCGCCAAAAATCATCACGGGAGCTACCAAGAGAAGAGATACACCCGAGACCGGTGATGACAACTGATGTTGATGCCACTATGCTCTTTCCATAACAAGATTACCGATACCATCGACGATATCCTGCACTGTCTGCAAGCTATCCAGCTGCTCATTGGGTACCTCTATGTCAAGCAGTTCCTCTATTTCATAGACGATAGTGATAGCATCAAGGGAGGATATACCAAGATCACTTAGAGATGAATCAAATGAAATAGCTTCGATATCAAGCAGTTTATGATTTGCTATTACCTCTTTAATTGACTTACCAAGATCAATAGTCACTATCAACTCCTCTTAACTTGTGTGGTTAGTGCTCAGTGGAGAGATGCCTAAGAATAAGAAAAGATCCTAATCTGAGTACTGGTTAATTAAATGCACCCCTATACTGCACTATTATCACAAACTTATGAATATTAATCCCATTTCTTTTGTGCGAAGTATCACAAGCCACTGGCTTATTTTTCACAAAAGGCTTGAAAATAGGTCTGATACAGAACATGAGCAGATCATGTTCCGGATAATCATTGCCTTTATAGCCTTCGCTCATCTGACAACAATCCATCAGATAAATGGCGATATCACATCCGCAGAGTGGCCTCTGGGTGTAATTTTCGGCAGTTTCTTCTGTTTTTCGGTCATCCTTTTTGTTGCCCTCTTGGTCAATCCAAAGCCATCTGTAACAAGAAGAGTAGTCGGTATAATTATTGATATCGCCACCGTTACCTATTGGCTTGCGGTAACAGATGGAACCGGCTCGCCCTGGTACCCTCTCTACCTCTGGATCACTCTCGGTAACGGTTTCAGGTATGGTGAAAAATACCTCTACATAGCAGGTACTCTCTCGGTCCTTGGCTTCACCTATGTAATTACCGCCACCCAATTCTGGTCAAACCATCTTGGGCTTTCATTTGGTCTTCTTACCGCGCTTATTGTCCTTCCGGGCTATACCGCCGTTCTAATCAGGCGACTCAATAATGAACGTCAGCGCGCCGAAAAGGCGAGCCAGGCAAAGAGTGAATTTCTGGCCAGAATGAGTCATGAAATCCGCACCCCTCTCAATGGCATCATTGGTACCAGCGAACTATTAAAATCATATCATCTGGGGCGCGAGGCGAGAGAGTACGTCAATGCGATACACACCTCCGGCAATACTCTGCTCCACCTAATTGAAGATATTCTCGATATTTCAAAGATTGAGGCAGAAAAAATTGAGATTGAGCAGATTGACTTTGATCTTCATACACTGATCAATGGCACCATTGAGATGCTGTCACACCAAGCAAAAACCAAGCAGCTCAGACTCACCTCACATATTGATCTGAATATCCCCTACCGCCTCACTGGCGACCCGTTACACCTGCGACAGATACTAATCAATCTGTTAGGCAATGCGATCAAATTTACCCACGAAGGATATATTGAACTCCGCTGCCATCAACTTAGATACGAAAAGGAGAGCACACTGATCCGTTTTGAAGTGATCGATACCGGCATCGGTCTCTCTGAGAGTGAGAAGACTTTGATATTTGACAAATTCACCCAGGCCGATGGAAGCACAACCCGGCGTTTCGGCGGCACAGGGCTCGGCACCTCCATTGCCAAGCAGCTAGTCGAATTAATGGGCGGAAGAATAGAGGTCAAGAGTTCACCCGGCGTCGGAAGTATCTTCTGGTTCGATATTGAGTTCAGCCGGCAGCACGAACTGATCGATGAGCAGGAGATGATCGATATTCGTGACTGCCAGGTTCTGCGGATCAGTCCCTCGCCTGAGGTCGAATCGGGCATCCCCCACAGCCTGCGTGGATGGGGTGTCGTCTACATGGATGTAGCTAGCCTGGAGCAGGCTGTGGAGCGATTATTGAGTGCCATCAATCACGGCTCACCGTTCGAGGTGGTGATCCTTGATAATATCCCCTGGAGTGATGAAATCGGCGCCTTTCTTGACCAGCTGGATCAAGAACCCGAGTGTCAAAAACTCAACATCCTGTTAGCCGGGGTAGCACAATCAGAGGAGAGTAATATAGAGATTGACGGTAGAGTCCATCGACTTGAGAGCCCTATCGACAAAGTTAGACTTTTTAACGCACTGCACTCATCCCACCTCTCCGACAGCAACCATGAGCACATCATCCCCCTGGCTAGCCGCCTGGTGGATAAAAAGAGCCATAGTCGAACATTGAAGCTGCTGGTAGCCGAGGATAATCCAATCAACCAATTGGTTCTGTGCAGAATGTTGGAGCGGGCGGGACACCAGCTTCATCAGGTAGATGATGGAGAGAAGCTCCTTGAAGCGCTGGAGAGTGATACCTATGACCTGGTAATCGCCGATATGCAGATGCCGGTATTGGGTGGCCTGGATGCCTTTAAAATCTATCGTTTTGCACACCCTGGCGATCAATCCATACCCTTTATCATGCTCACCGCCAACGCCACCACTGAGGCTCAAGAGAGCTGTAACGAGGCAGGTGTAGAGTGGTTTCTAACCAAGCCGGTCTCCTCTGACAAGCTACTTGAGTGTATTGAAGCAGCCATCGGCATAGCAACGGAAGAAGCCGCTGAAATTGAACAAGAAAAAAAGTCGGTGAAGGAGACTAGTCCGGTGATAGATTCCACCATACTTGCTGAGTTGACCGACCTTGCGCCGGACCACGCCTTTCTACTTAGACTGTTAGATAAACTTGAACTGGATGGAGCTCAGCTGATCAGTGAAATGAGGGATGCCGTTAGCGACAGAAATATAGAGCAGCTGAAAGCACTGGCCCATGCATTTAAAGGATCGGTGGCTATTCTGGGACTTGCACAACTCCACACACAGATTCAGCAGCTGGAAGGCATCTCTCTGGAGCAGATAGAAGTGGAGGGAAAACAACGGCTAGTGTCTATAGAGAAGGCATTAGAAGAGGCAAAACAGGCTTTATTCAGAGAATTTGGAAATCCAAAAGTCGTATAGCAGATAATCTATGACCTCAGCGAAAAAGGATAACTCCAGTGGTGGTAAGGTCTGCGGGGTTTAGGCAGACCCTGTAGATAACCTGCTTACGCGGTCGCCTGGAGCAATTCAGGTAAAGCGGCCAGCGGTTCGCTCCAGCGTTTCTCCTGTGCTCTTACCAGATACTCCATCAGTCTCAGATTCTTCTCTGAAAGTTGCATTGCAGTCTCAACCCAAATGGAAACAACATCGATCAACTCTTCGTAGGAAATTGGGTTACACCGATCAATTGCCCTATCCAACCCTTGAAGCCCGATCACTCGGTTCCGGCGCTGACGTATAAATGCTCGCACCGACTCTTCTCCCTCTCCATCAGCAACCACTTGATCGACAATACCGAGTTGATACAACTCTTCTGCGGTGTAAACCTTACCACTGACAATTATGCGTTTCGCCAGGGCTGGTGCTACCCGCCGAGCAAGAAAGCTAAACGCGCCCATTCCGGGAAATAAGCCAAATACCGTCTCTGGAAAGCCAAACCGGGCACCCCTCTCAGCGATCAAAATATTGGCTGATAGCGCCGCTTCAAAGCCGCCACCCAACGCCTCTCCCTGAACCAACGCAATGGTTGTGATCGGCAAACCATATCCGGTGGCTGAAGCATGAAGAATGTCAATGCAGGTTCGGGCGTAATCGAACAACCCATCCCGGTCACCTTCACGGATCAAGTGAGTAAAGAGGGCAAGATCCCCCCCCAGATTAAAAACACCGGGTAGCTCAGATGCCAAAACCTGGTAACTGACACACCCAGCCACCCCATACTCATCGTCCTGCCTGGCTGAATCTGCTATCAGGTTCTGTATTCGGGCCATATCATTGAGCAGTCCACGCGTAATACAGGGTCTCCCAGGCGGGTTGAATTTCACCCATGTAGCATTGATTTCAGGCTCCCAAATTAATAATAGATGGTCAAACTTATGATTAATTGTCTGCTTAACTCTCTGCGGTCTCATATGTCATCTCCTGTGGTACTTAAAATGAACAGTAACTATTCAACTGTGTTTGGGGTCTGAGTCACGCTTCAACCCTGTTCAGACTCTACTTTTTAAGCAATTTATGCGCCGAAAGAGAGGTATCAGCCATAAAAAGAGGCTCTCCAGTGTGCTGATACCGTTATCAACCCGGTTCATAAAGCTATCCCTGTGATCCATTCGTCCGACTCCACTGAACTTAGGAAACATCTGAATAAGTCAAACTACAAACAACAGAGAAAATGGGTAACAGGTGAGTTAAGGAACTGCGTATAATCCCAATAGTTCAAAGCGTGAGGATTCAACATTGGGTTACGGCAACAGTTCAATTACCGGGGTTATTCTGGCGGGAGGCTTGGCCAGAAGAATGGGAGGCCACGACAAGGGGTTGGTCGAGCTTGCCGGTAGACCCATGATTGAATATGTAATTAAGAGCATGACCTCTCAGGTGGATAGTCTGTTAATCAATGCCAATCGAAGTGAAACCCTATATCAACACTACGGTTTCCCTGTGATTCATGATAGCAGAAACGATTTCGCCGGCCCTCTGGCGGGAGTTGTCACCGCTATGGAGCAGACCTCATCTGAAATGATTCTAGCCGCCCCCTGTGACGGTCCCTGGCTGCCCCATGACCTGGGAGAACGTCTCTACAACAAAATGATAGAATCTGAAGCAGATGTCTGCGTCGCCCATGATGGCGACCGACTGCAACCGGTATTTGGTCTCTTCCGCTGCAGTCTGGCTCCCAGCATCACCGCCTTTCTCGAATCGGGAGATCGCAAGATAAAAATCTGGCTGGATCAGCAGCGATCCGTTGTAGCTGACTTCTCCGATTGCCCTCAGGCATTTATCAATATCAATACCCCGGAAGAGCGTGGCCGGGTGGAGCAGCAACTGTTCAATGAAGGCTCTCTGTAAAAGTATCCCACCATCAACTTTCGCCTACCTAGGCCTCACTCTCGCAGTCGCTTGGGCATTGAGTGGATCATCCGGCCAATAGTGCTTTGGGTAACGCCCCTTCAGCTCCTTTTTCACCTCACTGTAGGTTCTCACCCAGAAACCGCTTAGATCCTGGGTAACCTGGATTGGCCGCTGGGCCGGTGACAACAGATGCAACATCAACTTTACCTTGCCATCGCATACCGCCGGTGTCTGCTGCAGGCCAAACATCTCCTGTAGTTTTACCGCCAGAACTGGGGCCTCACTACTGCTATAGTCAAGGCGCTTACGCGATCCACTTGGCACCTGAATATGGGTGGGAACCAATCGATCCATGCGTTGTTGATGATCCCAGTCGAGCATCGAGGCGAGAATGGGTTTGAGGTCAAGGCGTTTGAGTTGTTCCTTTTTAGTCACCCCCTCCACCCAAGGTGCCAACCACTGGTCGAGATTGGCCAATAACGCCGCTTCGCTGACATCTGGCCAGTCTGCTTCCGGCTGCCACTGCTTGAGGCAGCGCAGCCGTCGCAGCCACTCCTCACTCTCACGACTCCAGGTGAGCACCTTGAGCCCCATTCGACGAATACCCTCCAGCAGCGCCTTCAGCTGCAGGTCAGAACGCACTTTGCTCAAACGCCGACTGGAGAGTACAAGCTCCCCAATACACTCATCCTCCCGAGCGACAACTGCGCCGGTATCAGCTTGCCAGGTCACCGATACTCGCAAGGTGATAGAGGATAGATGTAAGGTTCGAATCTCTTCAAGGGTAATAGCCGCCGCTAGAAAAATTCTGCCCTCACTTCGCCCGGCATCCAGTGCAGCAATCACCAGATACTCTTCACTGAGCAGACAATCCGCCTCGGGTAGGCTTGCACCTCTGCCACCGGCTAGACGATAACCGCCAGAGCCCCGACGCCGGGCGATACGATCAGGAAAGGCAAGACTCAACAGCCCCCCCAGCGAAAGAGGCTCAAGCTCAGCACCTGTCGCTGACCTACCCTTACGCACCCACTGCTTGGCCGCTTTGTCAATCTGAATACAGGCCCCTGCATCCAGATCCCCTCTGGCAGAGAGACGTTTTCTCTCTCGCCGCCACAGTTGTAACAGCTGCATACGCGCCTCAATATCAACTGTCGGCGGCAACACGCCCCTGCGCCGTTTCAGCAGATCCCGCTCTGAGAGCAGGGCGGCCAGATCTGCAGCCATTGGCAGTTGACCGCTGGAACGGGCGTAATTAAGCATATGGGCCAGACGAGGATGTAGAGAGAGACCGACCATCTGCCTGCCCGTGGGGGTGATGCGCCCACCCCCATCCAACGCATCCAGCCCACGAAGAAGCTCACTAGCCTGAGCATAGGCACCCTTGGGCGGAGCATCCAGCCACTTTAACATCAATGGGTCACTCACTCCCCAGTTGGCTAATTCAAGCGCCAGAGGGGCGAGATCAGCTCCCATAATTTCGGGTGGAGTATGGGGTGGTAATCGGCTCTGCTCCGCTCGGGTCCAGAGCCGGTAGCAGACACCGGGACCCAGACGCCCCGCTCTTCCAGCCCGTTGGTCAGCCGATGCTCGTGAAACCCGTTGAGTCACCAGCCGGGTCAGGCCACTGTTGGGATCGAAGGTGGGAAGACGCGACCAGCCACTATCCACCACCGTTGTAACCCCTTCAATGGTCAGGCTGGTCTCGGCAATGGAGGTGGCCAACACCACCCGCCTGCGGCCTTCACTTGAAGGTCGGATAGCGCGATCCTGTGCCGCTTTTGTGAGATCGCCGTAGAGTGGACAGATCTCAATTCCATCCGGTGATAAATCTGCAAGCAGCCGTTCGGCGTTACGAATCTCACCAACACCGGGAAAGAAGACGAGGATATCTCCCTCCTGCTGCTTTAGCGCTCTAACAACAGCGGCCACCACAACCTGTACAATGGCACCCTCAGGTGCACGATCGAGATAGTTAATCTCAACAGGAAATGAGCGACCCTCACCGCTCACTACCTGGGCATCCAGCAGTTTGGAGATCTGTTCAATATTGAGGGTGGCCGACATTATCAGCAGCCGCAAATCATCCCGCAGCGCCTCCTTAACATCCCAGCAGAGGGCCAGGCCAAGGTCAGCCTGAAGGCTTCGCTCGTGAAATTCATCAAAGATCACCAGCCCAACACCCTCAAGCTCAGGATCCTGCTGAAGCCGCCGGGTGAGGATACCCTCTGTCACCACCTCGATTCGGGTTTTTTTGGAGACGCAGCTATCAAAACGAACCCGGTAGCCGACAGTCTCTCCACACTTCTCACCCAGCAGATCAGCCATCCGAGCGGCTGCCGCCCTCGCTGCCAGCCGTCTCGGCTCAAGCATAACTATTTTGCCGTCAAACCACGGTTGAGCAAGAATTCTTAGTGGTGCGACAGTGGTCTTTCCCGAGCCTGGAGGTGCCGCCAGTACGGTACAGTCGGATCGCTCCAAGGTACGGCAAAGATCAGGAATGATTGTCTCTATGGGCAAGGCGTCCATCAAAAATCCAGTCTATGCTAGAAACCTGCATCATACCCCCAACCCAACTGAATAGTTACGCTGAAATTATGCAATATACCAGGGGATGTGCCACGTTCATCGCAGCGGGGATGCCGCTCCTATACCACCTCCCAAGAAAGGGCATGTAGGAGCCCCGTCCTCGGGGCGATGGGGCGGGCATAGAAGTCACTCTCCAGATAAGGATATCTCTGCGTGGAGCAGTAGTTTTATACACAGTCCTATATTTGACCCAGCTGAATAGTTACCAAAAAACCTCTTAAGAGGATTTTAAGTTCCAATCTGTATATTTAACCACTAACAGGGGGAGACGATCGAACATTCAAAGATCATCAAAGTAGGAAATCTGGCCGTTAGTTGCAGTGGTGGCAGCCGCTGGCTGATAGCCACGCTCACCGCCTACCTCCATAACGCCGGATACCATGGGGGGAGTTTACTTTCGGTCGTACCCTGCAAAGCTGAGATTCCCTAAGGCCCTCTTCGTATCACTCTTTTTTCGCACAGCGGAGAAATCAGCGCCGACTGCGTTGCTTCTTAGGTGTTAGTAGAATAACCAGGAGTAAAGCACCAAAAAAAGCGGCTATCATGGCATCCTCACGATTAAGCCCCAGGGCCAGCCCAGAGTAACCAGCGATGCCTGCACCAATGGCACTGAATGCCAAACCGCGCATAAAGCGACAGAAGCCGCATTTTCGTAAAGGGTCATTCATTATTTAGCGGCCTAATAAAACCGTTAGATATCAGCAAGTTGAGCTAGCGCAGTAGCATCAAGTATCTCCAGGTTTTTGTGCTGAAGGTGAATAAAACCAGACTTCTGTAGCTTAGTCAATATCCTGCTCACTGTCTCACTTGCTAAACCGAGATAGCTGCCTATATCGCTCCTGGACATTGATAAACGTATGGATTTCTGCTGCATCCCATGCCGCAGTAGTCGTTGAGAGAGACTCAACAGGAAACCGGCGATACGCTGATCCGCACTTTGATGCACCAGTGATGATATCAGCTCGTGGTTGAAGGTAACCTCACTACTGAGGAGTTGAATAATCCCCTTCTGGATAGTTTCCAGTTCATAACCACTCTCTGCCAACCTATTTAGTCGAAGCTCACAGACACTGCTCTCCTCCAGCGCCCTTGCGGTAAAAGGATAGAGCTCACCAGACAATCCCTCTGAACCAATTAACTCACCAACAAGATGAAAGCCCACCACTTGATCACCACGATCGGGCTTGGGGACATAGGTCTTGAAAGAGCCGGACTTGACTGCAAAAACTGAACGAAAAGGATCGTCTTTGCGAAATATCGTCTCCCCACGCGACACCGGTCGACACCGAAGCAGCACCCCCTCTGGTATTTTTTCTTCATTTGCACCGTACTCAAGTATTGAGCACATGGGATCCAATGCACAAAGATCACAGGAGACCTCAGTGTGCATTGATGACCTTGGGACTGCGCAGAGACGCAGGTTTGCTCGACTAGACACCACGTTAACCAAAAGTAAGTTGATAAATATAGCGTGGATTTTGACAGATTTTCTCTACAGGGGGAACTCATCATCGATCAATAAGGGTAAAAACAGAGAAAAAATGTCACATTGGCTTAATATCGGCTTTGACTAAGTCGATCCACCCACAAATTATGAGACAAGAGCAGGAGTCTGGTGAACCCTATTTAAAGATGGTTTCTACCGAAAAACCATCTTTTTCAAGAATTACTCGTAACCGCTTCAGTGCATCCATCTGAATCTGCCGCACCCGCTCACGCGTCACACCCAGTTCATTAGCCACCTGCTCCAGAGTCGAATTTTCGTAGCCATGAAGACCAAATCGGCGCTCGACAACCTCACGTTGTTTGTCATTGAGTTTATTGAGCCACTCGTCCAGGTTGGCGTTGAGCCCCTCATTTTGGATATTGACCGTTGGATCATTGACTTGCTTATCGGCAATAGTATCGAGTAAGGGTTTGTCCGCCTCTTTACCAAAAGGAGTATCTACCGAGGTGATTCTTTCATTGAGGCCGAGCATCCGTTTTACTTCACTGATAGGCTTGTCGAGCAGGTCGGCAATCTCCTCAGCCGATGGCTCATGATCAAGGGTTTGAGCCAGCCTGCGAGCGGCTCTCAGGTAGACATTTATCTCTTTAACTATATGGATTGGAAGTCGGATGGTACGGGTCTGATTCATGATCGCCCGCTCAATTGTCTGGCGTATCCACCAAGTCGCATAGGTGGAGAAGCGGAAACCTTTCTCAGGGTCAAATTTTTCAACTGCCCGAATCAGCCCCAGATTGCCCTCCTCTATAAGATCGAGCAGCGCCAGCCCCCTATTCATATAGCGGCGGGAGATCTTGACCACCAAACGAAGGTTACTCTCAATCATCCGCTGGCGGGAGGGAACGTCACCTTTCTGCGCCAACCTGGAGAAGTAGACCTCCTCCTCTGCGGTAAGCAACTTCGCATTGCCAATTTCGCTCAGATAGAGTCGGGTTGCATCCATCTGTGCTGCTGCTTGGTATTTAGATGTTGCAGGGCCAGCACCTGCTTTCAACGGCTTACCTGTAACCTTTTTTGCAGTCGCGGCAGGCTTAACAGCGACAGCAGCTTTCTGTTTTTTATTAGGTGAGTTGGTACTCTCTTCATCCATACGCAATTCTTTAGTCTGACTGCTAGGCATTATTGATTCCTTCTTAAACAACCATCCCTGAATTCAAACAATGATTCAGTGTCGGCGAGGCAGAAGTACCAATGGATTAACGGGGGCTCCATTATGGCGAATTTCAAAGTGGAGCTGGGCTATACCCTTGCCGCCCTCCCCCATCTCGGCGATAGCCATGCCCTTGGACACCTGATCGCCTTCCTTCACCAAAATCCTTCTATTTAGCCCGTAAGCGCTAAGGTAGCTTTTACTGTGCTTGATGATTATCAAACGACCGTACCCTACCAGTCCACTTCCCGCATAAACCACTTTTCCCGCTTCAGCCGCTTTTACCGGCTGGCCCACACTTCCTCGTAACTTGACTCCCTTTCTCAACGGATCGCCTTTAACGAAACGTTGCACCAACGTACCTCGTGTCGGCCAACCCCAGCTTAACTTTAATAATTGTTGATATTTTTTCTCGACCACCTGTTTTTTAACAGCTTTTACTGGCTTTTCTTCTCTTTTTGAGGGGGGATCAGCCTTCTCTCTTTTTCGGACAGTATTTGCTTTAGACTGAATAGGTGAGCGGCTTTTGCTCATTGGCTTTGCCGGGAGCCTTTGAGTAAGACCGCTCTTCAGTGGTGATAAACCCAGGCTTTGCCCTGGATAGATGGTGTAAGGTGATCTGATACCGTTCATTCGCGCCAATGTTTGGGGAGCAAGATCAAAACGCCAGGAGATAGAGTAGAGCGTATCACCCTTTTTCACTCGGTAATAGGCCCTCCTGGGAGCCGGTTTAACCGTGACTTTCTCCCGTGAAACCACTGGTGCCCGAACGGGTGGACTACAGGCAGTAAGAGACAGGCTGAATCCAGTCACAATAAGTACAAAAGCGAGGGGGATCCCTGTTACGCCTTTAGACCGGTTGCGCTGTGAGCTGCGCTTTTGTGTAGTGGCAGGTGAATCTTGCCTCTGCATCACACTCCTTATCCTATAGTTTACTGATAATAATAGCTGCCGCCACCAATAGCACCATCAGCCAACCAATCAAGTCAATATATTTTTTTAGTGCCGTCTCCATCTTCTTGCCCCCCCAAGCCATCAGTGCCGCCACTAAAAAAAAGCGGGCACCACGCCCAATCAGTGAGGCGAGGACAAATGGCAGCAGTGCCATTGATATAACCCCTGCGGTGATGGTGAATACCTTGTAGGGGATAGGAGAAAAACCAGCAACAAAAATGGCCCAAAAACCCCACTCATCAAACCAGCTTTTTGCCTGCAGATACTTGGGGTAGTAGCCTCCATCTTGTAGTAGCGGCTCCACAAAGTCGAAAGCAAACAGGCCAATAAGGTAACCCAACAAGCCGCCAATAACTGATGCGATGGTCGTCAGTGCAGCAAAATTCCACGCTTTATCCGGATTAGCCAGCGTCATCGGTGCCAGCATCACATCAGGAGGAATAGGGAAAAAAGAGGACTCGGCAAAGCTGAGCCCGGCAAGGTAGCGCGAGGCGTGAGGATGCAGCGCCCACTGCATCACCTTTAAATAGAGGTGGGAAAAAAGTTTCACTACACAATCCCTCCAAGAAGTGGCACAAAGACCACCTGCTCCAGCAACTCCTTATCATAACCTGTAGCGGTACGGGTCACTCTTACCAGCACCTGCTCACTACGCGACCCTATGGGTAGAATCATACGTCCCCGTGGCTTGAGCTGATTGACCAGTGCCCTGGGAATGCCCTCGGGGGCCGCTGTCACCAGAATACCGTCAAAAGGTCCATACTCAGGAATCCCCATGCCGCCATCGCTGTGACGCAGGCGGATGTTTCTCAAACCCAGTGACTGGAAACGGCTCCGTGCCTGCTGTTGTAGCGCGGCTATACGCTCGACACTGTAAACACGGTTAACCAGTTGGGAGAGAATCACCGTCTGATAACCCGAGCCGGTACCGATCTCCAGTACGGTATCGAGGGGACCGCCCTCCAGCAGCAACTCCGTCATGCGGGCAACAATATAGGGTTGTGAGAGGGTCTGGCCGTGACCGATAGGGAGAGCGGTATCTTCATAAGCTCGACTCGCCAGGGCCTCATCGACAAAGATATGCCGGGGGGTGATGCGTATGGTGTTGAGCACATCGTTATTAACAATCCCATCATCCCGTAACCGTTGAACCAGTCGCTCCCGGGTACGCGAAGAGGTCATACCGCTACCACGGTGCAGTGTATTGATCATAACGGCATCCTGCTCAGCCAATCACCCAATGTCTCCAGGGCAGAGTGCCGGGTCAAGTCGATCTGTAGTGGCGTAACCGATACATACCCCTCACGTATCGCATGAAAATCAGTGCCCGGACCGGCATCCTGCTCCAGCCCCGCAGGTCCAACCCAGTAGATGATGCGCCCCCGTGGATCGCTACTCTTCACTACCGGCTCGGCCTTATGGCGATGGCCCAGACGTGTCACCTTGTAGCCTTTAAGCTCATCGTAGGGAAGGTCAGGAATATTGACATTGATGATGGTGTCTGCCGCCAGTGGCTCCTGTTGCAGGTGGGAAACCAGCTCTGCTGCCACTCTAGCTCCGGTGTCGTAGTGGTGGGGATTTTGGTCATTCATCGACAGGGCGATCGCCGGATAGCCGAGAAACCGTCCCTCGGTAGCGGCAGCGACCGTGCCTGAATAGAGGACATCGTCACCCAGGTTGGCACCGGCGTTGATCCCCGCGATCACCATATCCGGCTCTACATCCAGCAGGCCGGTAATGGCCAGGTGAACACAGTCGGTAGGGGTACCATCGACACGAATAAAGCCGTTTTCCACAAGCTCTGCGCGAAGCGGGTGTTCAAGTGTCAGTGAGTTACTGGCACCACTGCGATTTCGCTCCGGTGCCACCACCGTAATATCTGCCAGTTGCGACAGTCCTTCAGCCAGAGCATTCAGGCCGGGGGCCTGATAACCATCATCATTACTCAGTAAAATTCTCATGCCCTGAGGCGATTATTCCCAATTCTGTCTATCAATAGGTAAACTATACTGGAAATGGCGCTCAGACTCATCCTGATCCGCACCTCACCTGCAACCGATGACACTGTTATAATCGGTGTAACAGGATATAGATCATGAGCCATAGAGAAGAGAATAAAAAAAATGACGATATCGACCTCTTTCATAAAGAGGTGGAGAGTGCTGTCCGCCATGACCACGATCGACAGGCACCCTTTAAGAGATCACTGAAGCCCTATCCCCTGCCGCCAAACCCACAAGTCACTGATGCGCCAGAGGAGGACTATTTTGTCGACCTCAATATGGAAACTTCAGATGAGCTACTTTTCGTCCGTCCCGGTGTGCAGACACGACTATTTCAGGCTCTTCAACGAGGACGCCTACCCCCTCAGGATATAATCGACCTCCACGGCTTGCGGGTGGTCGAGGCGCGCCCCACCCTGGCTGGCTTTCTCATCTATGCCCGTAAACATCGGCTACGGGTGATTCAAATAATCCATGGTAAGGGTATGGGGTCCGAAGGCCAGCAGCCGGTTCTGAAACAGAAAGTTAACCAGTGGTTACGCCAGCGTGACGAGGTGCTGGCTTTCTGCTCGGCACCACGTTTTGACGGTGGCACCGGTGCAACCTATGTTCTGCTGTCGAGAAAAGGGGTGCCCGAGGAGAGCGCCTACGGCAAGCGATAGTCAATACACTCACGCAATAGGGAGGTGGCAAAGCTCCCCTTCGGCAGACTGAACTGTAAAACCAGCTGATCGCCCTCTATCCGCCACTGCAGGCTACCTACCGCCGCCCGCAAGGCGCGACGCTCCCTCTTAAGCCCAAAGCTTTCCAGTCCCTCCCGAAAATGCTCGTCAGCGGCAAGCACTTCGGCTTCAAGAGCCGTTACAGCGCTTGCTGTCATCGCCCCCCCTCTGCCCCAGAGTGGGCCTGATGTATGTATATCCATAATCCGGCAGCGCCTGAGGATATCCTCATCAATCTCTTCGGCCAGAAAACTGCTCTGACTACCCGCCAATATCATTCGCTCTCCCGCCATGGGACTGTCCCATGTTCCCGCTGCCACACGAGCCGCCAGTACACGATTAAACAGCAGTGAACGCGCTGCCGAGAGGTAGATGCCGCGTTTCTGCCGCTTCAGCCGTTTCAGCTCACCACGAAACAAGGCCGCAGCAGACACCAGATTACCCCCTTCGCGACCAAAGCGCTGCTCTCCATAATAGTTAGGCATGCCCTCCCCGGCCAAGCGGGCAAGAGCGACCTCAAGAGCGCTAGTATCTCCTTGATACTCTCTCACTCTGATAACAAATCGATTACCTATCAGTGCCCCAGTACGTAACTTTCTTCCGTGTCGAGCGGTCTGCAAAACCTTCAGATCGGGGGTCTCAAGAAGATGCCAATCCGGCTCGCCTTTACCCGCCAAGCGCACAGAAAACCACTGACGGGTCACCGCATGACGATCTTTCTGTCCGGCATAACTCACATCACGGCGGGGAACATCCGCGAGTCTCGCCAACTGTCCCGCCACCCATTCAGTATTGCTGTTGCGTTTCTCGATCTGCAGCAGCAAATGTTCACCCTCTCCGTCTGGCTCTACCACTGTAATCTCATCCACCAGAAAATCTTCTGGCTGCTGACGGATTAGACCGCTGCCACAAGGGCCACCAAAGGCGTAGGGGAGATTCGGCAATAGCAAAGCAGGCTCTAG
>JBEVXV010000923.1:0-2676 GCA_040505915.1 Sedimenticola sp.
CCATCCCTGCTCGCACCGGATTGAGTACGACATATCTCGTTAACTCAAGAAGATATGAATCGCCATCTACCAGTATGGCCTTGTAGCGCCCCTGGAAAAGATGCCCCACTCGGTGACATGATAGAGTGCACCGTCAAATTCAATTCGTATTGGTCGTGGCATAGAATAGAGCTTATCTGAAACATGGCTTCAAATCTTGACCTGACCCCTTTTTCTTGACCCCTTTTTCTCCCCAAGAATCAGGCGGATGGAGTAGGTAACGAGCCGTTAACCAGGAATTGCCCCAACGTAAACCGTGTAATTTGACGCTCTACACTAAAGACGGCCTCCTCTCCACCTATCTCACTAAGGCATGATCTTTCATTGAGCGGCTTGTCGCAGGCCAGCGGGCTTGCATCATAGAGCGCAATATTGATGCCGCCGTCCGGATCTCTGGCCGAACGGTACTCGAAACCCTTGACGCCTTCCTCGCGCATCGCTGCCCCCAGTGCTTGCGTAGCTTTGTAGTTAACCGGATCGCGCAGGGTGTCGTCGTAGGCATCGAACGGAGAATCTCGTAGCTTCACTCCCTCATCCGTTTGGTATTGGAACTCAAATAGAGTGTGCTGGGATTGCAACACGCCATGGATCGGCGCCTCTTCCATGTCATAGTAGAAAAAGAATCGATAGAAGGCACCCTCACACAACGTTACGTATTCAGAGGTACCGCCATAGAACAAGCTTGGCTCAAAGCGTCCTCCGAAACGGCTCCCGTGCGTTAGCGGCGGATAGCGAAAAGGGGTGGAGAGGAGGTAGTGCAGATGTTCGGTGCCAGCGCGATAGCTTGGCTTGGATTCCACATCCAGCATCTCTTCAAGAACCGCCTGACTCTCAAGGGATGTGACGATTTCTGTTGTCGCCACAGTCTCCTGGCATTCCACCAGACGGAATCCTTGCCCGCCGATGGAACGGATGACCCCCTCACCACCTACGGTATCCCAAACGTCACTCAAGCTTTACCTCGTACCGCATCGATATATTCAACAACGCGCACCAACCCAGTGACATCATGAATCATTTCTGCTGGCACGCCCTGAAGCGTGTGAATCTTGGTGTGCATCCAATGGTTCATTTCATCGTCACGCCCACCCACCAACACATAGAGGCCGCGATAGATTCGGACCAGCAAAAGCGCCAGCTGTCCATTTGGTGAGGCGGGATTGATGCCATTTCGAACGATAGTAGTGCGGTTACGCCCCACAACACGCCCCACCTCGTCTGGAGTCAATCCAAGCTTGGTAGCCGCATTCAGAACGGCCTCACCCAGTACGGCTGCTTTGCTCGGCTTTGAAGTAAAACTCGGATTAGGCATGGCAACCTCCTTTTTTATTGCATATGCACAGTATATATCTTTGTTGTGCGTTTGCAATATAAGGACCCGCCTTCCGGGACGGAGAATTGTATAATTAGAACTTGACGATATAATCAATAAGGGCGATGTAGATGCCAAATCTACCTTATATTTTGATGGTATCGTCAATTAATGATAACCCATTTTCCGATCTACTCGGTGAGATACTGGAGTCTGGAAAACCCCAAGGCCTGATGCATATTCCGCATCAACGTGACCGCTCATTCCGTTTTATCGTGACCGTCCATTCCAAATTACGGGAATTACGGTGACAGTTTACTAAATACACTACACTATTATTATTAGGGCCGAATTAGGGCCGAAGAGAGGGGTCAAAGAGGAAGAGAGGGATCAGGTCTAGAAATGAAGCTGAAGAGAGGTCTAGAAATGAAGCTTATTATTAACCTTCTCTCTTTTGTTGATTCCTTGTTTTACGCACAATTTTTCCAACTGTTGTGAAGTGAAGTCCATAATGTACGGCGATCTGCTGATAGCTGTATTCGCCTGTAGCATAGGCAGCCAGGATGCCTTCATCACGCGCCTCATATTCCGATGATATCTGATCGAGTGATGGTGCCGGTGGGCGTTTTTGTGCTTTAGGTACTCCTACGACTCTGGAAAGTCCCGCATGCTTAGTCTGCATCCGTTCCACAAAGTCATCGTCTCCCAGAAAAACCTGTCGGTTCAGCTCCTTCCAGGACGTAGCCTGGGTTGAGCTTGCGAAACCCGGGAGGGTGATACCCCTTCCTGCTATTTTGAAATTCATAAGCAAAAATGTCGCCTCACTCTCTCATGGAAGGGAATTATTGGCCAAGAAAAGACTCAGGAGCCTGTCCGAGAATAGAGAACCTACTGCGGATTCATCCCTCCCGGGTTTCGCAAGCTCAACCCAGGCTACCCCTGCCCGAAACCAGGTACTCAGTGCCTTAGTAATAAGGGAGTACTGAATAGTTACCTTAATTTCAACGCCATTCAGCCTAATAGTAGAGGTGGGATCGCAGCCGTGTGGGACAGTACGTTTGTACCCAACAATTTTCCTATATAATCTCGACAACAGATTCAGGAGATCAGAATGACCCAGGAGTGCAGTTACAACGAGCTCTACCCCCTGCAGGTACTCGATGACAGCATGGCGCCGGAGTTTCCGAGGGCACGAGGGCAAGAGAGGGATCAGGTCTAGAAATGAAGCTTATTATTAACCTTCTCTCTTTTGTTGATTCCTTGTTTTACGCACAATTTTTCCAACTGTTGTGAAGTGAAGTCCATAATGTACGGCGATCTGCTGA
>JBEVXV010000924.1:0-4844 GCA_040505915.1 Sedimenticola sp.
ACACACCCTATTAAACAGTGCTAGAGTATACATCACGCTCTTATACGTTTATACTTATATCCATTAGATACGACTTGACTGTCTAGAATACGTAGTACGAATACATTACATGGTGTCAGAAAACGGGAATAAAATCAGTTATATACATAGAATCGTCACATTAGTGAACAAAAATGGAATTAGCTGGAATTCCCCCACCAGTTATGAAGTGGGAAGACACAAATTTGTCGGACGCTTGGGGCAAATTCGAGCAACACGTCAAACTTATCTTCTCGGGACCTCTAAAATCCAAATCTGAAGAGGAGCAAGTATCTTATCTACTTCTGTGGGTCGGCGATAAAGGTCGAGATATTCATTCAACGTGGACCGACATAACCGCTGATGATCGAAAACTGCTCAAAACGTACTATGACAGGTACAAGGGGCACGTTCAACCGAAACTTAATCCAATATTTGCCCGCTACAAGTTTAATAACATCACGCAAGAAGACGCAAATATTGAGACATTTGTGACAAAATTGCGATTGGGAGCCAGGGACTGCAATTTCGCCGCCAACTCTGATGAAATGGTCAGAGACAGAATCGTATTCGGGACCAGCTCAAAACGTGTCAGGGAGAAGCTCATCAATATCGGTGCTGATTTGACTCTCGACAAAGCAATCCAGATTGCACAAGGTCACGAGTACGCTATGACGCAACTTGAATCCATGTCACCAAGAGACGCACCTGACGTGAGCTATGTCAAACCCGGAAGAAAACAGACGTACATATCGCAGCCGAGACGGACGTACCAATGGCAACCAAACCAGGGCACAGGAGCATCGACACACCCAAACCAGGGCGCGAAAGGATCATCAAAACCTCCATGGGCATTAACACAGAAGAACAGACCTTTCGATCGAAAGAATTCTGATAAATGTGGAAACTGTGGTGGAAATAAACATACACGCGACCAGTGCCCGGCAAAGGGACAAACGTGCTTTAAATGTGGAAGAATGAACCATTTTAAAGAGTTCTGTAGATCTGGCCGAAAAGTGTACGGAATTAACGTTGAAATAGACAGCTCATCTGGTGAAGAAGAGTCGAATTTCTATGTGGACACGGTAACATCTTGTTTTGATTCTACTTCCCAACCTGATCAAGCATTTGCTAATGTCACCCTTGGCCCCTCCAATACACATATCAATTTTAAGATTGATACTGGGTCACAGGTCAATATCATACCAAAACACATGTTTTATGATATGAATATCAAACATCCATTGGCAGCTCCCCGAAGACAGTTATCCTCATATACTGGTAATCATTTACAAGTCATTGGCAGTATTTCATTGCACTGTTCACACAATGCAAAGCAGACAAATGCTGTGTTCTACGTTGTAGACACAAAGGCCCCTCCGCTGATTGGTCTTGTCACGTCAAAAGAGTTAGGTCTCATCAAGCTGATATACTCACTTGACACAGCAGACAATGCCCGCACTGACGGACAGACCAAGACTGCCCGGACGGGCGGACAGGCCAAGACAGAGGGTGCGATGGACGTTATGTCAGAGTTTAAGGACGTTTTCCAAGGTATAGGTCTATTCCCCGGCACATGTAAACTGCACTTAAAACCAGACGCTGTGCCTGTAATAAATCCGCCTAGGCGAGTGCCACTGGCAATGAAAAATCGCTTGAAAACTGAACTCCAGGTCATGGAAAAGAATGAGGTTATCGCGCGTGTCACGCGTCCCACAGATTGGGTTAATTCTCTTGTTTTAATTGAGAAACCAAAGTCCGGTAATTTGAGAATATGTCTAGATCCAAAAATGCTAAATGAAGCGTTGTTACGACCGCATTATCCGACGCGAACATTAGATGACGTTGTTTCGCAACTTGCGGGTTCTTCCGTGTTCAGCGTTCTAGATGCAAAATCAGGTTACTGGAGCATACGTCTGGATGAGGAATCATCATATTACACGGTATTTAATTCACCATTTGGCCGTTACCGTTTCCTGCGCATGCCATTCGGAGTAAAAGTAGCACAAGACGTATTTGAACGTAAAATGGATGAAACATTCGAGGGTCTCAATGGGGTTTTGGCGATTGTGGACGACATTCTTGTATATGGCAAGAATAAAGAGGAACATGACAGAAACTTGCGAAACGTTATGACGCGGGCACGGGAAAGCGGCATTAAACTTAATGCAGACAAATGCAAAATCGGAATGACGGAAGTACCATACTTTGGTCACGTGATTAGTTCCGAGGGTTTAAAGCCCGACCCCAACAAAGTCAAGGCTATCAAAGATATGCCAACACCACAGAACCGCAAAGAATTGGAGACAATATGCGGTATGATAAACTATCTTACCAAATTTGGTCCAAATCTGTCCGAACTTACAGCTCCCTTGCGGGATTTGTTGAAACAGGACGTCGAGTTCTCGTGGGACAGCCCTCAGGAAGAGGCATTTGACAAAATCAAGTCTGTTATTACACAGAGTCCAGTGTTAGCGTTCTTTGATCCGAAGAAACCACTGACTCTACAAACAGATGCATCCAAGCATGGAATTGGTTTTACTTTAATGCAAGATGGTAGACCAATTGCCTATGGGTCAAAATCACTGACGTCTAGTCAAATGGCGTTCGCTCAAATCGAAAAAGAGTTGTTGAGCATTGTCGTAGGGTTCAAACATTTCCATAACTATTGTTATGGAAGACATGTAAATGTGCAGAATGATCACAAGCCGTTAGAGGCGATCATGAAGAAACCGCTGTTAGCTTCACCAGCAAGACTTCAACGTATGCGCCTGACGTTACAACAGTACGACATGGACGTGCATTACGTTCCAGGCAAGGAAGTGCCCGTAGCTGACGCACTTTCACGACAATGTCTGAGTGACACACAGTCTGACATAGATGTTGGGCTTGACTTACATGTTCACACTGTCAGGTCTAGTCTGGCTGTCGGCGACAACAAATTAGACCAAATCCGACAAGCTACGTGTCGTGATACACAGTTCCAGGTACTTATTCGAGTGATCTTGGACGGATGGCCGGACATACGAAATAAATGTCCAAAATCGATCATCGAATATTGGAATCACAGAGACGAGGTGTGTGTGTATGACGGGATCATATACCGTGGAGAGAACATTATGATCCCGAAATCAATGCGGGATGACATGATAAGTGCCGTGCATTTTGGTCACATGGGTGTACAGAAATGCATAAGCCGCGCAAAAAGCATAATGTTCTGGCCAGGAATGATCGCTGAAATAACGCAGCTCGTACTTCAGTGTGAAATCTGTAGCAAGTACAGAATGTCGAACCAGAAAGAACCACTGTTACCCCATTGCGTTCCTCATAGGCCGTGGGAAATAATCGCTGCCGATTTATTCACATGGAATAACCAGAATTACCTGGTATGCGTTGATTACTATTCGAGGTTTTTTTAGGTAGACTTGCTACAATCTACAAAGAGCATAGACGTCATACGGAAAATGAAAGTACATATGTCACGCAACGGTTCCCCAAAGATCGTAAAATCAGATAACGGTCCGCAATTTGCATCAGAGCAGTTTGCTGAGTTCGCTCGCGAATGGAATTTTGAGCATCAGACCAGTTCACCGCTATACCCGGCTAGTAATGGATTGGTAGAAAAAACAGTGCAAACCGTGAAACGCATATACGAAAAGTGCACAGAAGATAACCGTGACCCGTACATGGCATTCCTAGAATATCGCAATACACCTCTGAGTTGTGGATATTCACCCAGCCAGTTACTCGCGTCAAGGCAATTAAGATCTCCTATTTTGCCAGCAACAAACACGCAATTACAGCCAAAAGTTGTAAACCAGAAAGCCGCTCGTGAGAAAATGCAAAAATCTCACGAAAAACAGAAATACTTCTACGATAAAACTGCGAAACCGCTTCAACCGTTAGATGTAGGAGATAAAATTCATGTACATATGGGAAAATCATGGAAACCAGCTGTTGTTACTCGAAAACACAGTGACCGCTCATATTTCCTTGAAACTGATGACGGTGGTACGTACCGGAGAAATAGACGGTTTATCAGAAAGACGAACCACAAACAGTCGAACAGACAATTTGACGACACGAAGTCAAACAGACATTTTGACGGTGAGGAAATATCGGCAAATATTTTGCACAACACTCGATCAGCACGTGCACCAGACAGTCCGAACACTTCGCATGTCCCTACACAAGATCTCACTTCTCGTGAACTCAGTGATCCCATATCTCCCATATCTCCCAAAGTTCATAGCACACCCACTAAGCGGCCCTATGTAACCAGATCAGGGCGGGAGGTGAAACAAAACAAACTGTTCTCCGGTGAAATGTGGCAGTAACTGATAAATGGCAGAATTAATGCTAGGTGTTATGTTTACATTTCAGACGCCAAATAACATATGGCATTGTAATAAAGAAACACTAACAGATTAGACTTCCAAGTGCTTGTTCGGAAAATAACATAATAAGACAAGTTAAAGATACACTCTCGTGGAAGAAATTTAAATGCCACTGCCACAATACTATTATGTTTAAGGTTTATTCATTGTCAAACAAGGGAGATGTAACATTGTACATGTGGTAGCTTGTAGCCATGCTATGTTTACATATTCTGTATATACATATAGACCACGCAGCATCATGAGACACACCCTATTAAACAGTACTAGAGTATACATCACGCTCTTATACGTTTATACTTATATCCATTAGATACGACTTGACTGTCTAGAATACATAGTACGAATACATTACATGGTGTCAGAAAACGGGAATAAAATCAGTTATATACATAGAATCGTCACATTAGTGAACAAAAATGGAATTAG
>JBEVXV010000925.1:0-2402 GCA_040505915.1 Sedimenticola sp.
CGGCCAAACTGGGCTGGCCTGTATGACACATGTACGCAGGTACACCCTCTCTACTGACAGTCAGATAGAACAGCAAAACACTGAAGATCCGTTTGAAAATGTTCTTTACAGAACTGAACAGTCTGAGCGCGAAACAAAGGTTGTGTTCGTGTCTCAGACATTCTATGGAAGTTTTGCCACGAAAATGGAAGCTGACTACTTCTGCCGCATTGACCTGGATAGAATAAGTTTCGTGACGAAATATACGACACACGTGAGAGGATTGAGATGCGACATTTCAATGGACAGTCACTTCCACGATGTCACCGTGACCGGTGTTGGCCACAAACTATGGAGGGACCACAGTTTCCCGGTGACAGCGCGTTCTCTATTCAAACGGTTTGTGAAACATGTAGATGAACATTCGCAGCTGGTCGAAGAGAATCCATCTCAGCACAATATACTGGCGGTGCAAGATGTTAGCACGTATACAGTCGATCCCCTTCTCACCAGTACACCGCTCGTACCTAAGCCGGGTATTGCTAGTCATGCTGCCCCGGCACAAGGGTGGAAATCTCATGAGACAGAGATGCTATCCAAGCTAGTGGAAAAAAATTACCCAGATGGAGAGTGATATCAGGGACATGAAAACTACGTTAATTACGCGTATGGACCAATTAACACACTATCGCAGCTTTTCCGGTGCTGTTTCAATGTCTGCGGGTAAAGCATCAAACAATAGACCCCATGTGACCGATGAGAATGTGATTGGCATTAACACAGTCAGTAGTAGTACTACACCAGCCTCCAATGCAGAAAGTAATTTACCGCCTGCGGTTATTGAAAGAGCCTGCCAACTAAGTGCAACAAATGTACAACACGAAATACCTGTGGTTATAGGTGCCAGGCCCCAGATTGTGCCACCCACTCCGGACCTATCATTAAATGTTGACCTTAATGAACCTCCATCCAATACACACCAGCATAGCGCCACTGGATCTACTAGCCCGAAGCGCAGCGGAAAAATCCTGCTCATAGGCGACTCTATCCTAAATGGTGTGAACCCGAAAGGACTACATTGGAACTTACATAAACATGCGACGAGTGGAGCAACTGTAGCCAAACTAGTGGAGGAGATTGCAATGTATGATATAAAACTGTTTTCGCATGTAGTCATCTATATTGGAGGAAACGACGCTGCCAACCACATCGATTTGGAACTCTTTGAAGAGAAGTTAGACCAGCTTGTCAGCCTAATCAAGTGTGCAAACGGCAAATGTAACGTCGTTGTATGTAAAGTTGCACCACGCGGGGATGTGAATGTCCAGGATATCAACACCAGCATAGGCCGGCTCGTCGAACACTGGAAACAGCAGAAAGTTCAATGTTGTGACTGCACACATGATTTGTTCCTGGACAAGACGGATCGACCGGCACCCCGTTACTACAGCATTGATGGGATCCATCTGTCGCACTCTGGCACAAAACGGTTGCTAGATGCAATAAACAGATCGTGTGAAATCGTCATTGATTATAACATGTGTATATATTCTCCCAAATCACGCTTCAATGGAACAGCACAATCACCCATGTCAGCCTCCAGTCCACAAGATTACCCCCGCCCTTATAGCCCGTACAGTCGTCAAACACCACAAGCAGAAAACAGAAGCCCCCGTTTCCCACGAAACACTGGATATAGGGATTTCCCCTCGCAAAACCGTGAGTCGGCTGGAGATCGTCTCCCGCCACGACTTAGAACCAGGTATCGCATGCAGTGTTATCAGTGTAACATGATAGGCCACAAGATGGTTGACTGTTGGAACTTATAGGGAAACGGCATTACTGCCAAACCATATACAGGCGTGATAGAAACTGATAATCGATATACGGAGCTATGTTCGTTGTGTGAAAATTGCCAGAAATTTCATTGCGCCTGTAATACAATTCATACGATTCCTGACAGTGATATTTGCATGCGCAGTACCCCACCTACATGTGATATACATGTGAATTATGAACACATGGCACACGTCTCAATTGATACACTATCACAAAATAATTTAGACATGGTAGGAAACGTTTCCGATAATGTTGATACAGTGGAAAATGTTCATAATCAATCTAAATATGACTCATTAAATTTTAATCTACATAATAAAGGGCTAAATATAGGACATTTGAATATACAAGGAATCTGTGGACAAAATTTAACGAAATTCGAGGAAATTAAATGCATGCTCACATCCGATGCAAATAAAAACCTACATATTTTTGGTATGAGCGAAACTAAGCTAAAAGATAATAAATTATCGGATACTTTTAAAATTGACGGCTATCAAATGCCATTTCGTAAAGATAATGCGTCAAATGGTGGTGGTGGAATAATAGTTTATGTGAAAACAGGTATTAACGCGAAACGGCGT
>JBEVXV010000926.1:0-6031 GCA_040505915.1 Sedimenticola sp.
TAAAAAAACAGAGGAGAGAGGTAGAGCAGAATTTCAGGGAGAATCTAGCCAAGGGTTTCGATGCTTTTCTCAATGGAGATCACATCAGCTACCCAACACCACGGATCGAGGGAGAGTGCGGCAACGACCTGGAAGTGGTTGAAAATGAAGACCTTGAGAAACACCTGGCCGTCCAGAATATCATCAGTAGAGCCCATGCCGACTACTATCAGCAACTCTATGCTCTAAGCCAGAGACTGGCCGTCACCCTTGGAGGAGTAAAACCGGCTAAAGATGATATCCCTGGGTGTCCGGCACACATCACTAACGCATTCCAGGTAACGACCGAGAGGCTGCGGCTGGAGAATGATCTACTACTCACCCTATACCACCTTTTCAACCGATTCCTCATAAGTAAGCTGGGGCAGATCTATGACCGCTTCAATAAAAAATTGATCGGTGCCGGCATTTTCCCCAACCTAAAACTCAACCTGAAAAAATCACCATCCGTGCGGATACGGGAGAACCAGCAACGCCTCCATAGTGAGCCGTCAGTACCTATAGATACCGGTTCTCAGGGAGAGAGTGGCATTTCAGCCTACCCGGGTAGCCCTATGCCCACCTCCTCGCTGGGAGATGAAATTCTTCACTCCATACTTACACTAATGGCCGGCAGGAGAAATGAGGAACTAAAAGTCATCAACACACCAAAAGGGCTGCCCAGTGAACAGAGCCGTGAGCAGATCGACAGTACCACGTTGATATCGGCTATCTCTGATATCCAGTCATCCGCCGATACCGGACTGCTGCCCATTGAAGAGAGAGATGCAGGCCCACCAAGAGATATCGAGCTGGAAACCTCTTTAATTGATGAAGCAAAAAAAATATTGTCCGCCGAGAGAGTAAGGCTTTTTCAGCTTGTTGACAGAAAAATAATTCCAAGCGCAGACCTGGACACCATTGAACTTGTCGGCATGTTGTTTAAAGAGGTGCTGGATGAGGAGAACCTCTCAAATATAACCAAAACCCTCATTAGCCACCTGCATACGCCTTATCTAAAGGCTGCGATTCTTGATAATCGTTTTCTCAGCGATAGTCATCACATCTCCAGGAGACTGCTCAACCTGTTGGTTGATGCGGGTGTCAGCTGGATTGATGAAGAAGATTTGCGGCGGGGTATCTACTACCCGATGCAGGAGAGCGTTGGCCATATACTCACCTCCTTCACAGGTGACTTTAAGATCTTCGAAGAGCAGTACAGCTTCATCTCAAATCTGGTTGAACAGTTGGAGAAGCACGCACGGGTTGTCGAGGAGCGAAACCAGGAGGCCGCCCGAGGCAGAGAGAAGCTTGAGAGTGCCCGTGGCAAAGCCTACCAGATAATTGAGGAGCGCAGCAGCGGTTACAAACTTCATCCAGTGGTAGAACACTTCCTCTTTCACGCCTGGCTTGACCGCATGATTCTGATGCTACTGAGAGATCCTGAGGCTGAGCAGGGGGAAGAGTGGATCGAGGTACTGGAGATCATTGATCAGGTGATGCATGCAACCAAAGCCCAGGATAGTGATGATGACCAAAAGTGGTTATTGGCCAATCTACCCCAACTTAAAAGCCGAATTGAGGAGAGTATCGCATCACTTGGGGAGTACCACCAACCTGATCTCTTTTCACTCTTCAGCCTCTTCAGCAGTCATCTAGAGCTGCCCTCGGAGCAAGCGGGGGCAGAGCCACCTTCACCACAAAAAACAGTCATCAGCGTTAAAAAGAGGCCCGTTAAAAAACAGCAACCTGCCTCACTTTCGGATGAAGAGCAGGTGATCATGGGGCAGCTCCGCAAGGTGAAGTTCGGTACTTGGTTTCAGCTGCAAGATGAGGCGGGGAAGCCGTACCGACTAAAGCTCTCATGGTTCAGTCTGGTAACGCATAAATATATGTTTGTTGACCGCTTCGGTATTCAAACCTTGATCCTGCCAATCAATGAGTTAATGGATCAGATGCGCTGCAATAGGGCGACCATTATATCTATTCCAGAGCTGCCGTTTGTTGATCGGGCAATGATATCTATAAACAATGTTCTAAAAAAAGCGTTGGCGCTTTAATGGGAAAAATCAGATGAGTGAGCTGCGTCGACATACACGTAAACAGACCTCCCATAGGGTGATTATATTCGATCTGAGCAGTCAGGAATCTATAGGCAGCCTGATTAATATATCCGTCAGCGGACTGATGCTGATGACAGATCAGAAGCTCCATCCAGGGCATATATTTCAGCTGGAGATGACTCTACCCGGGCAGGCGGGGGAGATGCACACCATCGCTTTCGGTGCTGAGAGCCTGTGGATCCAGAAAATTTCATCCTCAGACCACAGTTGGGTAGGTCTTCAAATTATTGATATGGCTGAAAGTGATATAGCGCTGATAGGGCAACTGATCCAGGACTGGAAAGAGTAAGGGTAACTATTCAGTGGTCCCTGTTACGAGGCTATTTTTACGGTAGGCAATCGACTCCGACCCCGAGCACCCGATGAATAGTTATGAGTAAGACTCCTTAAGTATCACTCTGCCGATAGAGTGCAAGCACCTTCTTCACATACTGCTGAGTTTCAGGAAAGGGGGGTATCTTGTGCCCATACTTAATTACCGCATTCTCTCCAGCATTGTAGGCGGCCACTGCCAGCGTCAAATCATCATTAAACAGCGTCAATAGATCCCTCAGATAACGAGCACCTCCATTCAGGTTAGCTTTCGGGTCAAGACGGTCCCCTACTCCATAGCGTTTGGCTGTCTCCGGCATTAGCTGCATAAGGCCCAGAGCACCCGCTTTTGATCGTGCCTTGGGGTCATAGAGAGACTCCACCCTCACCACTGCATGGAGAAGCCTGCGGCTGAGTCTTACTTTATCAGCCACCTCATCGATCAGCGGGGTATAGCGGGAGCGATTACGCTGCAGCGCCTTGCTATCAATACGGGAGCGGGAGGCGGGTGAGCCGTACGCCCCGGATTGCCAGATTAAATGATAGCCACGACCGCTCATTGGCCGGTCGGTGAAGTGGTAGTTTCCTCGACTATCCTGATATTTATAGATAACGGCAAGGGCTGGCTGCGCCAAGAGCAGTAGAGCAAGCAGTATCAGTTGCAGCACAGTACCCATTCCGTTCTTACCTTCCACAACACTTCTTGAATTTTTTACCACTACCACAAGAGCAAGGTTCGTTGCGCCCAACCTTCGGCCCCTCATTTACCTGAGTCTGTGGTAACACCATATCACCGTCAACAAAGTACCAGTTATCCCCTTCACGGAGAAAGCTGCTCCTCTCATGATGGCGGCGGGTTACCCCCTTCTCTTTAAATGTAGCAATAAATTCAACCACCCCCTCCTGATCACCCGCCTCCCCCTGCTCAGTAGAGACGATCTCAAGACCGAGCCAATCGGAATTAGCCGCCCAGTGACGGGTAGCCTCAGCATCATGATCATTACGGCTATCAGGGTGGATACTCTGGCCTAGAAAATCGATATTAACTGCCACAAAAGCACAGTAGCGGGCACGCATCAGCTGTTCAGCAGTAAGCGCATGTTTTTCACCTGAAAGCAGCGGAGCACAGCAGTCATCAAAAGCATTATTGGAACCACAGGGACAGAGAGACATCAGCAAACAACCTTTTTCCCATCCGCCGGGGCGGAAATGTTAAACAAAGAGTGACTATTCAGTGGCCCCTGTTACGGGGCTATTTTTACCAAGGCTCAGAGTAGTGACAACAAAGAGAACTATGGGGCCATTCTACCTCACCGTTAAGGGATGCTGTAGAGCACAATACACATCTGATAGAGTGCGAATATAGAAATAGGTGGCTATGGTAACTATTCAGCTGGGTTTTGGGTCGGAATCGATTGCCCACATGGATGTGGGTAAGGCGCGTGAGCTGGGAGCGGAAGCATTGTACCGTAAAAAGGTGCATTTCCCACCCATCTTGACGCAATCGACTCCGACCCCTGGCGGAAACAGCCCCCAAATAGGGTTAGCTGAACAGCTTCACCTATACCATTACCGATGGCAACGGTGAATTCAGTACCACCACAGTGATCGTTGATGACGCGCTGATGGGTACTTCAGAGAGTGATGATATTGTCGGCACTGATCTCGCTGACATCCTCCAGGGAATGAGCGGCGATGATACACTGACTGGTGGTGGTGGAAACGATGTACTTATCGGCGGAGAGGGCGCCGATGAGTTTATCTACACCGGCATGGATAATGGTGACGATGTCAACGACTTCGACCCGGATGTCGACACGCCCAACCTTGATGCACTGATCGATGAACTGGCTCTGACAGCCGGCGAACGTAGTGCACTGGTTGCCGATGAGTCAAACTGGAGTGGTGGTGCAGATAATGTGCTCAAGTACTCCATCACAGAAGGGCCTACTGAAGCCTCCATCACCTTCGATGACCTTGGCCTGAATGACCTTGAGGAGGTTCAGGATCAAATAATTGCTGATGAGAGCTGATAATAACCATGGTAGGCCCCAGCCAATCGGCTGAGGCCTGACGCCAAAAGGTGACGGCATGGCCTGATTACCAGTACACTCTTCCTGGAGGTTTGCTCTATGGTCAAGATGCCATATGCCGACCAAACCACCGGCATACCACTTCTTAGGTAACGTCAAATACACCTTTGGTGGTAATGATTTGTCAGTGAAATCCAACCATCATATATATTGGCTGTAACTATTCATCTGGTGCTTGGGGTCGGAGTCGATTGCCCACATGGATGTGGGTAAGGCGCGTGAGCTGGGAGCGGAAGCATTGCGCCGTAAAAAGGTGTATTTTCCACCCATCTTGACGCAATCGACTCCGACCCCTGGTGGAAATAGCTACCAAATTAGGTATAGCTGAATAGTTACGATTGGCTTTTTTCTGGCAGGCAATAAATCTACCTATGTTGTGGAATATTATGATGCACGGCCTCATGGGCTGGCTTGGTCTTAGTTATTTCCTATTTACCTATGAGGGTATGGGGATGGCGGTACTGGTGGTCTGTATCACACAGGCGGTAGACCAGGTGCGAATACGCAAAGAGAAGTGGCAGGAGATTGAAGCACTACCGGCCAAAGAGCGGAATACCGCCAAACAAGCGCTAACAGAGACGATCAATAAGATGATGGCCATGACCTATATCCAAAATGTTATTCTGTTCAGTGGCGTTGTTTTATTTACCGCTCATGCGGCCCGTACTTATGGTTGGATGTAATAAAAATGGATAACAAACAGTATTTTTATCGCCTCAATGCTTTTACACGACATAATAATGAAGTCGCATTGATTAACAAAAACAACCCGGGTGAACCGGTCTCTCTTGAACCCTGGATGGGTACGGTTGTCGCCCTTGCAGATGGACAACACACCATTGGAGAACTTATCAGTTATCTTGCCAGTCAATACGAAGGTAACTCCCCTGACACACTGGAAGATACCATTTTTTCTGTTATTGAGCGTCTGATTGAGTCAGAGACCATGCAGCTCTCAGATACGCCGACTGAGTTACCCTACCACCTGTCGCGCGCGCTGGAGGAACTTGATCCCACAATCGCAAAACCGCTACTCGATAAGGATGGTTATAAACCAATGGAGACGGCAGGAATCAACAGCATCAATACTCACTAGGCACTTCTGAACAAGTTATCAGGATCGGCCAAAGCGACATACCCTTTTCTCAATATTAACACCATTACACCCATACCCTCAGCTACCACCAAAAGAGCGTACAGTTTGAATATACAACCTTTTTCGATTGGGGTACCCCCCCTATTGAATGAGCCGCGCTGTCTCTCCATTGGCGAGCTTATTGTGAAAAATAGTGGCGTTATTACGCCTTAAAATAGAACGACGTAACTTCTCAATAACCCAGTGCAGATGGATAACTTTCAGGTGGGTACAGCGGCACCTTTTCAGGACGTACAGTAGCAGGGATGCTGCTGTGAGCGTACAGGGAGGTATTCACCGCGTCTCCTGAAAAGGTGTTACTGCACCCCCTATGGCACGGACTTTTTGAG
>JBEVXV010000927.1:0-4198 GCA_040505915.1 Sedimenticola sp.
TTTTTTAGAATGTTAAATCCACTATTGAACAAATATCCATGGTAACACTGTCTGTTGTACTAATGTACAAATACCTGTGTTTTGGAAAGAATACATGTACATACAATTATATTCATGTAATGATTCGTCCTGATCTTAGCTTCATTCCAAAATCTGATGTTGGCGGTTCGGGCGTATTTGTCTCGGCGGATGCTGTAATTGGACTTGTAATTGGTGGTAAATCACCCTTGTCAAGTTGGCTAGTGTGTGGGCACTGTTTTTTAGCGGTTGTTTTGGTTGGTGATTCATTTGGGATAATAAATGGTAAATCTGTGAATTTCTCCCTTGTCAGCAAAAGATGACGTCGGTTCCTGCGATATGAACCATTTGCAGTCCGTACAAAATATGATCTTTTATCATGCTGTCCAGTAACCTGAGCTGGTTTCCACTTATTATTATCGCCCTGAATACGTACAGTGTCGCCAATTTTGAGTGGTTTCAGAGATCGCGCATTTCGATCATGGAATCGTTTGCTCTGTTGGTGGCTAAGAGTGATTTTCTCTCGCACTGTCTCGATATCAGGGGTGTGTGGTTTTAATTGCTCACACGTGTTTGGGAGAAATGACCTTGTTCTCCGTCCCATCAATAACTGGGATGGTGAGAATTCTAGTCCGGCCACTGGTGTGTTGCGATATTGCAATATGGCAGCATAAGGGTCGGTCTTGGCTGCTTTCGCCTTTGTGAAAATGCGTTTCACAATACCAACCGTTCGCTCTGCTAAGCCATTTGATTGTGGAAATTTCGGGGAAGAGAAAGAATGAGAGATGTCCCACTCTTTTGCAAAATCTGCAAATTCCTGCGATGCATAACATGGTCCGCCGTCGCTGACCACATTAGCTGGAATGCCGTATGACGCGAACACAGACTTCAATTTGGTAATGACTGTTTTTGACGTCATGTTGCGTAATTGTTGGACTTCGAAATATCGGCTGTAGTAATCCACAGTTAGCAAATAGTCATTTTCATTCCATTTGAATATATCTGTCGCTACAGTTTGCCAGGGATACTGGGGAACATCATGAGACATTAATGGCTCTTTGGTTTGCGAGGATCTGTGCTCCTGACATATAGCACAGTTTTGTACCATCTTGGTTATATCAGATGATATATTGGGCCAGAACATGGTATCTCTCGCTCGCTGCAGGCATTTTACGATACCGAAATGTCCAATGTGGATTTTCTCCAACATTTTCGGTCGTAACGCTACCGGGATAATGAGCTTTTGACCCTTGAGCATGAGTCCATCAACGCTCGTTATCTCATCTCTGTAGTTCCAGAATTCTATTATTTCTGGTGGACAATGTTTCCTGAGTTCAGGCCAGCCTTGCTGTATTACCTGTTTGAGCAGAACCAGCTGAGGATCCTGATCAGACATAGTTGCGATTTCACGCAACTTGTCGTCACTGACAGGTAAATTTGATAGCACTGTGTGAACCTGAGCGTCCATACCTTTGATAAGGTGGGAACATGTGTCTCGTACGGGTTTACGTGATAGGGTGTCTGCCATAGGAATGTTTTTCCCAGGCACGTGCCTTACTTGCAGATCATATTGTTTCAGCTGTAATAGGATACGCTGAAGTCTGGGTGGGCATGAATGGAGCGGTTTTCTCATAATTGAGATAAGTGGCAGGTGGTCGGTCTCAACCTCCACTTGTCGACCATACACATATTGGTGAAATCTTTTCATGCCAAACAATATGCCGTATAATTCCAACTCAATCATGGCATAATTTGTCTCAGCAGGTGTAAGAGACTTGGAGGCGAATGCTACTGGCTTGCCATCTTGTATCAGAACACTGCCTAAACCAGTACGTGAAGCGTCAGTCTGCAGTGTCACTGGCTTATCTGGAGCATAATAAGCCAACACTGGACTCTGAGTTATGAGATCTTTGACCTGGCGGAATGCTTCTATCTGTGGCTTATCCCATGAGAATATCACGTCCTTGACAAGCAATTTGCGCAAGGGGCTCGTGACGTCTGCAAGATTTGGGGTAAATTTAGACAGATAATTCACCATGCCTAGAATCGTCTCCAACTCAGCGCGATTTCGCGGTGCTTCCATGTCGCTTATTGCAGACACTTTCGCTGGGTCTGCTTTCAGACCATGAGTTGTCAGAATGTGTCCAAAATATGGAACTTCAGTGACACCTACGTCTAATTTGTCCTCATTAAGTTTGACACCTCGCTCGGACATGCGGCGCAGAGCATTTCTCAAGTTTTTATCATGCTCTTGACGTGTGCGACCATGCACAATGACGTCATCGACAATAGCAACAACGCCGTCTAGACCCTCTAAACACTCATCCAATTTACGCTGAAACACATCTTGCGATGATTTCAGACCATACGGAAGCCGTAAATAACGGTATCGGCCGTAAGGGGTATTGAATGTGGTGAGTATCGAACTGTCGTCCGACAGCTGACATGTCCAATAGGCTGATTTGGTGTCTAACTTGCTGTAATACTGTGAACCAGACAGGTCAGGGAGTACATCTTCAAGCGTTCTCATGGGGTAATGAGGTCTGAGAATCGCTTTGTTGAGGTCATGAGGGTCAATGCATACCCTCAGTTTGCCTGTTTTTGGCTTCTCGACTACGACCATCGAGCTTACCCAATCTGTGGGTTCCGTGACCTTTGCAATAATGGATTTGTCTTCCATACTGTCTAACTCCTGTTTGAGCCGGTCACGGAGTGCAACAGGTACCCGTCGTGGCGGATGAACCACGGGTTTGGCACTAGGATCTAGGTGAATGGTACATTCACCAGAAAACATACCTATGCCATTGAATATGTCTGCGTATTCGGATAGGACAGTTTGCTTAGTAAGCGGGGCAGCGTCACATGTCTCAACTGAGAAAGTGAGCTTAACAAGGTCAAGGTCAAGGCATGTATCAAGACCTAAGATTGGCGGTGACTGAGTATTGACAACATGGAAACCAACGTTATGGCAGAAATCAGATTGATCATTGTTTGTACGCTTGCATGACAAATTGCAGTAACCAACGCTATCTAATGTTGAACCGTTGTACGCGGACAATTTGCTTGCAGGTTTTTGTAAAACATGTTTAATGCCAAGGTCGTGGTAAATTCGTTCAGGCAAAATATTCACCTGAGACCCTGTGTCAATTTTGAAATTTGTTTGATAGAAATTTGGACCTACCTCCAAATCCACAAAAGCTTGCCCGTTCTTGACAGAGTGTGATTCAACACTATCAACAAAAAAATCCGAATCCCCATCATCAGAATTTGTTTCGCATTTATTAATGGCACTGACGGATTTTCGTGAACTTTCGCGTTGTTTCTTGCGACACACAGACGCGAAATGATGCCACTTTTTGCAATATGTGCACTGCTTTCCTTTGGCACGACACGTTTCGGATGGGGTGTGTTTGTAGCCACAGTTACGACATGGATTCTTGGAATCGCGCGGCGTGGTTTCCGGTTTCGACGTCGTCGTCGTCGGTGGTGCTCGCCGTTCCGGTTGATGTCGTTTGTTTTGGTCGAGAAATCGGTTCCTGTTATGAACTGCATGTACGTCTTGCACATTCATCGAACGCAATTGTTCTTGTGAATATTGGTAACCTTGGGCGATTTGTATTGCCTTGTCCAATGTCAAATCGGCGCCTTCATTTATAAGCCGTTCGCGGACTTTTGGCGAGTTTGTTCCGAAGACAATGCGGTCTCGAACCATTTCCTCGGCGTCTGTGAACTGACAGTCCCGTGCTGATAATCGAAGTCTGGTAAGAAATGACTCTACACTGTCTGCTCCTTGGACTTCGTTGTAGAATTTGTAACGACCAAATACTGGATTCAGCTTTGGCCTCACATGGGCTTTGAAATTGTCACATATGACGGTTAAGTCCTTTTCGTCGTCGGCGGATAACGTCCAAGTTTTGTGAATATCACGACCACGGTCGCCTACCCATAAAAGCAGATATGTGACTTTTTCTTCATCATCCTTGCCCTTTAATGGTCCTTTGAAAATCAAGGTAACGTGACTTGCGAATTTGTCCCATGCTTCTGGGAGATTGGACGAATCCCAGTCCATTCGTGGTGTAGGAACGCCAGATAGTTCCATCCTGTTTCAGATTTATTCCAATTTAATCCAAGTATTTTAACTTAATAAGCGTTCTTGGTATTAACTAATAAATCCTTTCAC
>JBEVXV010000928.1:0-4228 GCA_040505915.1 Sedimenticola sp.
CCTGGTGGAAGGACGTTTGCGACAGTCTATGATCCAACCAATGCCAACGCATTTCAAGTCGGTCTCGAGGAAGACAAAAAGTCGGTCATGCACAACCGGATTGACGAAGCACACTGGCATCTGAAAAATGCGCAGGATCGCTCGCAGCAAAAGGCGCAAGATGAAAGAATTTCACAGCTGAAAAAAACTACACCTGAAGTTGAAAACGTTTGTTGACGACATTCTTCTCACACTGTCTTCTCACCTTGCGAAGGCCTATCGGTTCGTGGCGCTAGGCAAAATACCTGTCTCACATATTGTGAAGAAGGATAGGCAAAAGCATTTGAACAAGCAAGCAAATCGGGACTTACTTTGTTGGCGACATTACGCCTTTCGAGAGAGACTGTTACATCTAGAAAGAAACACCTTACTCTGGCTTCGTACCTCACCACAGTAAGGAACTGTGCCCATATGTAATTTAAGAACAGCTCAGATATAGAAAATCTGTCGCAAATTTGCATCGCTTTTATGAAAATGTTACGTGCATTTTGGCTAAACATATACCACCAATAGTATAATAAATCCTTCATTACTAGCTTACCACCATTATTATGTGTGAAATTAGTTTGAATTATCGAAATAACTGATTTAATCAGATCTCCGTGTAATGTCTATTTTCTGCGTTACCTGTGTAGCTAAAAGATCCGAGGTCGCTCCGAATGATTATTTAATTGTGTTAGTATTTGCACGGTAACGAGTGTCCCGGGACGTTTCGTCACTATTACCAGTTCGCAGCGGGTCGGTTCGCCCTGGGTAGATTCACGTTGGATATGGTTACAAATATGGGTTGATGTGGGTCGTTTCGCCCCGACAAACAGAAACACGGAAACTTGATAATGGATAAGCGTTTCGTTGCATTCAACACAGTTGCAAATCATCATGGGCCGAGGTTATTAAACGTTTCTGAAAACTCAGACTCTAGCATGTTGATTGGTTGATACTGAGATTATTCTCAGGATCAAACAATCAGTTTGCTTGAGGCTGAGTCTGAGTTTGATAATAAGTTTTATAATGAAGCAGGTCAAAACGCCCCCATCAATTAGTCAAAAGGCCCCCATTTTGGTCAAAACGCCCCCATTTTGGTAAAAAAGCCCCCATTTTTTAAAAATCGTCAAATGTTTATTGTCAAATATTGAACTTATTCTGCGTTTTTTATTGGTGTTTTACTATTTTCATTTCAGATACGTGTTGTGTACGAAGAATGTATGTACGGGAAGAATTATGGCGACGATATTATTGTATAATTTTGTATTGTATAATTTTGGAATTAATAATAAAGTACCATACTTGTTTGTTGTGCATTAATAAAGGATGATTAAATGATGTAATTATTTATTGGCGTGCGTGTTTAGTGTTTTATTAATTATTGCATCATTTCTATCAAAATGAATAAAGGATGTAATTATTGTCAGTTTGGCTATAAATCATGCTAATAGCGTCCAACAATAAAGATATATCCTGTACGTAATAATATTTTGGTAATTCCGATGGTGTCCCACGAATTGCACTTTTAAATATGTTTTGTGATGAGCTATTTCTGATGGACAAATCAAGATTGTTCCAGGCTCTCAGAGTTGATGGTAAGAAAGAATTGTAGTATAAACTTATTCTGGTTTGCGGTATTTGGAAGTTTTCAGCATTTCTTAATGGGTAATTTGACCCGTCACCTACTCGTGGTGGTAGAATATTAGATAGAGTTGCTGGGACAAGCCCATTTGACATTTTGTATAGCATTATCAACTTTTGACGATCGCGTCTTGTTTGTAATGTATCCCAACCCGTTTCAATGTAAATATTTTCAATTTTACAAAGCTTAGTTGCACCAGTTATTATTCTTGCTGCCTCAATTTGCACATTTTCCAACCTTTCTTTATCCCCCTTTGAACAATTATCCCAGACTACACTACTATATTCTAATAGCGGCCGTATATATGACAGATACATTTTTTCAAGTGACTTTCTATCCAATTTAAATTTAAGGCCTCTAAGAATATTTAGTTTTTGCCAAGCTTTTTTCAAAATAGAATCGACATGCGTGTGCCAATCGCCTGTATTAGAAAGTATAAGCCCAAGATGTGTATGGGTGCTCACAGTATTAACAGGATTTTGACTAAAGACCAGAGGTGGGTGAGGGGGGCTATTTTTCTTCAAACTGAAAAGAAGATGCTCCGTCTTTGAAGGGTTAAATTTAACAAGCCATCTGTCGGCCCAAGAGCTAATCATATCAAGATCATAATTTAGGGTATCTGCAGCATTTACTGGGTCATCTACTACAATGAATAAACTTGTGTCATCTGCAAATAGTCGTATATTTGACTGAGTGCGTTCAGCAATATCATTTATATATATAAGAAAAAGTAGTGGTCCTAGAATAGAGCCTTGTGGTACACCAGCAGTTACAGGTTTCCATTCAGAACTTTGACCGTTAATTACGTTAATATCGTATTTTAATATATGCAAGTGTGGTAATTGCATCCAGGTCACACCATTCTGTTACTAAACGTTGTCCCGATTAAAACAGGGTTCCCTATGGAATTATGCCATGGAAAGCTAGTGTTCCGGAATAAATATCTAAAAATATTAGAAATTACGCTTGGCTTGTTTTACGTCTTTGCCGATATTCCATCTTTGCGTACATTTGCCAAAGCAAGTCACACCGTCGGTTACGGACGAAGCGTACCACTGCAATACAATACAATACAATGCTTCTAGCCATTAAACAAAACTGTGTAGTGAACATGAAGGGAAATGAATAATTAGCGTACCACTGCCCAAGCTTTCCATTTTCGGACGAAGCATACCATGTTTAGAATATATAGCGATACTACTGTGGAAAGGTGATAAGTAGTGGTCAGTGGTGGGGTGAATAATTAGGTGATAATTGTGTCAAATCAATGACTTGAAGTAAAGTAAGTGACACATCTTTTCATAACAGGTGATTTATTGAGATATATAAGATATATTACCCGTTAGATATACTATAAGATGTCAAAACTTTGTTATGATTTAGTATTCAGTAAATATACATGCACCTTTGAATAATATATTAAACTTGTTTATGTTTTAACATACAAATAAAGCATTAGTTTATACAAACAACAATATTATTTAGCAATTGTATTTTTACTATATATGTTATATGTGGTACATTGTACACTTCGTCTTGACACGAGAGCAGTGGTACGCTTTGTAATACACAACGTTATTGTGCAAATAGTCACCGGAAAATAATCCAACATGGCTGACAATTAAATATCTTGAAGGTACGAGCCATTTATTTGTGCATGGTATGTTTATTTAAGAGTTTTTAACGTTAATTTGTTTCCTTTTTGTTATGTTTATTGAAAATGAATCTTTATGTACAAAAATCGTCAGGTTTATTGATTATGAGGTCTGCTCTTAAGATCTTGAATGGCGTAAAGTTATACCCTAATGGAGTGAAACTAACGGAATGATAGGTATAATACGTTGTACTATGTTACATCGTGCGGCAGAGTCTGACTGTCATGCGATCATTCAAGACGAGCGTTTCACATCGATGACTTGTGGCAAATGCGGGAAAAAAACTCAACGTTGGGATCGAATGAAACATTTATGTGCATGGCATGTACCTACGCAACACACCGCGACATCAACGGAGCGAGAAACATTTTGCTAAAGGCGCTAGGAGGCTTTCCGTTTGCTTAACAATAGGGAGATCCTAAGGCTGACCTCTCCTTAGCTCGGCCTAATCGAAATGTCTCAAACCGTTCAGGGTTGTGGTGGGTTTGAGCCACTTCGGTTGCCGCGCGAAATAGGTTAAATCTAAAATCTGACCAAAAATTAAAAAGTTATGACGAAAATAAAATCTTGATTCGTACCTCGTAGTCATATTTTTCTTGTTTCTTTTGCCATGATTAGCCGTAAAACCTTACAACATCATCCGATTTTTAAAAAGTAAGCGGCAGAATGATTCGCTCATCAAGTAGATCATCTCGTACATAGGTTTATAATTTCTATAATAAAAAATTAAAAAGTTATGACGAAAATAAAATCTCGAAACTCGTATTTTTTCCCTGATATGCCGTAAAACCTTACAACATCACCCGAGCTTGACAAATTAAACGGTAAAATGACACTCTCGTCGCGTAGATAATTTCGTACATATGTTTATAATTTCTAAAATAAAAAATAAAAACGTTATGACAAA
>JBEVXV010000929.1:0-9248 GCA_040505915.1 Sedimenticola sp.
TAATTGGTGGGCGGTACTGGGTTCGAACCAGTGACCCCTGCCGTGTGAAGGCAGTGCTCTCCCGCTGAGCTAACCGCCCCTTTAAGAAGCTGCGAATAATAGTGGCTGCTGCTTTTCAGGTCAAATGTTTCCTGCGTATTTTCTACTGGCTCTGGTAGAATGCCACTCTTTTCAGAACCTTGGCAGACACTACAACTGTTATGACCATCCGTACCCGATTTGCCCCCAGTCCCACCGGTTACCTTCATGTAGGGGGTGCGCGCACCGCACTCTTCTCCTGGCTCTATGCCCGCAAGCATGGTGGTAGTTTTGTTTTGCGTATTGAAGATACCGATCTTGAACGCTCTACCGAAGAGGCGGTTAATGCCATTCTCGAAGGTATGACCTGGCTTGGTCTTGAGTATGAGGAGGGGCCGTTTTATCAGACCCATCGCTTTGATCGCTATAACGAAGTGATCGACGAGCTGCTGGAGAAGGGCCACGCCTATCGCTGTAGCTGCTCGAAGGAGCGGTTGGAAGCGTTGCGGGCAGGACAGGAGAAGAGCGGTGGCAAGCGTGGTTATGACGGCCACTGCCGTGATCGCAAAGTTGATTCTAATGAGCCTCATGTGATCCGCTTCCGTAACCCACTGGAGGGTGCGGTGATCTTGGACGATATGATCCACGGTAAGGTGGTGGTGGCTAATGAAGAGCTGGATGATCTGATCGTCCGTCGTACCGATGGTTCACCCACCTATAATCTGACCGTGGTGGTGGATGATCACGATATGGGCATCAGTCATGTGATCCGTGGTGATGACCATATGCGTAACGCCATTCGCCAGATCAATATCTTCAAGGCGATGGGAGTCGAGATTCCGAAATATGCCCATGTGGCGATGATTCTTGGTGATGATGGAGCCAAACTCTCCAAACGGCACGGCGCGGTGAGCGTGATGCAGTATAAGGAGGAGGGCTATCTGCCGGAGGCGCTGCTCAACTATCTGGTGCGTCTGGGTTGGTCCCACGGTGATCAGGAGATTTTCTCCATCGATGAGATGATTCAGCTGTTTGAGATCAACGATGTCAACAAGGCTGCCTCTGCCTTCAATACAGAAAAGTTGCAGTGGCTCAACCAGCACTATATTAAAGAGGGTGATGCAAAACATCTGGCGCATCTGTTGAGCTACCATATGGGGCAGCTCGGTATCGATCCCGCCGATGGGCCTGATCTGGTTGAAGTGGTGAAGGCGCAGCAGGAACGTGCTAAAACCCTCGTAGAGATGGCGCAGATCAGTGCTTTTTTCTACAGAGACTACGATGAGTTTGATGAGACCGCAGCCAAGAAAAATCTGCGCCCGGTAGCCAGAGTGCCTCTGGAGAGGATGCGTGAGCGTCTCGAAGCTCACAGTGAGTGGACTGCGGAGTCACTACACCAACTGGTTCAGGATATCTCAGAAGAGCTTGAGTTGAAAATGGGCAAGGTGGCACAGCCGCTGCGTGTCGCCGTGGTCGGTAGAGCGGCCTCTCCCGGTATCGATGTCACCCTTCACTTGGTGGGCAAAGAGGCCTGTCTACGCCGCATTGATCGTGCTCTGGAGTTTATTCGTCAGCGCGAAGCAAATGCTTGAAGTGAGGCCGCTCCCACATCCACTATCATCATCTGCTACAGCAATTTCAAAATTATTGTGCATAGCTAGAATAATAAAGCCGGAAATATGAGTACTACTGAAACCAAAGCGCCAAGCAACTTTATCCGTCAGATCATCGATGCAGATCTGGAAGCAGGCAAGAATGAGGGCCGGGTACACACCCGCTTTCCCCCTGAGCCTAATGGCTACCTCCATATCGGTCATGCCAAATCGATCTGTCTTAACTTTGGCGTTGCCCGCGACTACGCTGGTGGCCTGTGTAATCTGCGCTTCGACGATACCAATCCCCACAAAGAGAACATCGATTACGTCAACGCCATCATAGAGGATGTGCGCTGGCTCGGTTTTGATTGGCAGGAGCGCCTCTACTACTCATCGGACTACTTTGAGAAGCTTTATGAGTTCGGCGTAGAGCTGATTGAGAAGGGCAAGGCCTATGTATGTGATCTCAATGCAGAGCAGGTAAGAGAGTACCGTGGCACACTCACCGAGCCGGGAAAGGTCAGCCCCTTTGCCAAGCGCTCCCTGGAGGAGAACCTGGATCTCTTCGCCCGCATGAAGGCCGGTGAGTTCGAGGACGGCAGTCGCGTACTGCGTGCCCGTATCGACATGGCTTCACCCAATATGAATATGCGTGATCCGACACTTTATCGTATCCGTCACGGTATCATTCACCATCAGACCGGTGAGGCTTGGTGTATCTATCCGATGTACGACTTTACCCACCCCATCTCCGATGCCCTGGAGGGGATTACACACTCGCTCTGTACTCTGGAGTTTGAGGATCACAGGCCCCTCTACGACTGGGTGCTGGATAACATCACCATCCCCTGTCACCCCCAGCAGATCGAGTTTTCACGCCTCAATCTGCAGTACACCGTGATGAGCAAACGCAAGCTCACCCAACTGGTGGTGGAAGGCCATGTTAAGGGCTGGTCCGATCCACGAATGCCCTCCATCTCAGGGCTGCGCCATCGTGGCTATACGCCGGCCTCTATACGTACCTTCTGTGATCGCATCGGTATCACCAAATCGGACAACACGGTGGAGATGGGGATGCTGGAGGCGTGTATTCGTGAAGAGCTGGATAAATCTGCTCCCAGGGCGTTGGCGGTACTCGATCCCCTCAAAGTGGTGATCGAAAACTTCCCGGAAGAGAGGGTGGAGATACTCACCGGACCCAACCATCCAAAGGATGAGAGCATGGGGCGTCGAGAGATCCCCCTCACCCGCGAGGTCTATATAGACCGTGCCGACTTCCGCGAAGAGGCCAACAAAAAGTACAAACGAATGGTTACTGGCGGTGAAGTACGGCTGCGCAACGGCTACGTCATTAAATGTGAGCGGGTGATCAAAGATGAAAATGGTGAGATCACCGAACTGCGCTGTAGTTATGATCCAGAGACCCTTGGGGCCAACCCGGTGGGTCGTAAAGTGAGGGGGGTGATTCACTGGGTATCAGCCAGTCATGGAGTCGCCGCAGAGGTTCGCATCTACGATCGCCTGTTTAACCACCCGACTCCAGATGCCGACAAAGAGGTGGACTCATTTTTGGATCACCTCAACCCAGACTCCCTTAAAGTGCTCAATGCGATGGTCGAACCTAGCTTAACCAAGGCGGTGCCGGGGGGGCGCTACCAGTTCGAACGGGAGGGCTATTTCTGCCGTGACGAACAGGCAGAGAACCTTGTTTTTAACCAGACAGTCACCCTGCGGGACTCCTGGGCTAAAATTGAACAACAGGTGAAAAAATAAGCCATTGAAAGGGGTGGACAAACGGTCCAGCAGCTCGTAATATACGCGCCTCGTTTGGGGCCATAGCTCAGCTGGGAGAGCGCTACACTGGCAGTGTCGAGGTCGGCGGTTCGATCCCGCCTGGCTCCACCAAGCAGAAAAAAATCCACTAGTCGAAAGGCCGGATTTTTTGTTTACCACGTTAAAACGTCCCCTTCGTCTAGAGGCCTAGGACACTGCCCTTTCACGGCGGCAACAGGGGTTCGAACCCCCTAGGGGACGCCAACAAAAAAGCCCGTTCAGTTGACTGAACGGGCTTTTTTCTTTCGTGGGCGGTACCCATTTGAGCGCTTGGCGTGGGAGTAGGAGCGGCGCCCTCGCCACGATGACTGCACACACTCCCTGCAAAACTCTATCGCCCGAAGGCGGAGCTCCTACGGATGCAGGTTCAGATAAAAGATCTGTAGACACTACAGTTATTCATCAACGACTATTATTTCTGGACAACCCTCGTGGGATGCCTTAGTATTCGCGGCTTGTTTGGGGCCATAGCTCAGCTGGGAGAGCGCTACACTGGCAGTGTCGAGGTCGGCGGTTCGATCCCGCCTGGCTCCACCAAACAGAAAAATCCGGTTCGCGAAGGGCCGGATTTTTTATATAGTGTTAAAACGTCCCCTTCGTCTAGAGGCCTAGGACACTGCCCTTTCACGGCGGCAACAGGGGTTCGAACCCCCTAGGGGACGCCAATAGAAAAAGCCCGTTCAGTTTACTGAGCGGGCTTTTTGTTTATGGATGTCTGGTTATTACGGCAGGAGTTGATCGCGCTAAAATTTTGAGGAGATACTCGCCTGTTTCTTACAATGGACTCCGATACACTCCCCACCTGATATCAACCTCTGAATCCGCGTATGAGCGGCGCCCTCGCCGCAATGAATATCGCGCAAAGCCGTGCAAACCTTTTCGCCCCGGGGCGTGGCTCCTGCGGGCAGGGCGTAGAGCGGAACCCGCAGGGCTTCCGCCTAGAGTTTACATTGGGTGCCTGAATTTGCCGGAAACCCGTCAGGTTCCAGCCTCCACATATCAATTTTCTACTGCGTCGCTGGCGTTTCCACGGCGGTGGTGACCGCAGATGCAGGCTCGGTGGTATCCACCTCTACGCGGGGCTCACTCTCCAGTTCGGGTGCCAGTGTCTCCACCTCGGGTACCTGATACTTACTCACCAGAATCAGCACCCCTACCTTGGGGTGATCGATGAAGTGGAGTTCACCGCTGCGCATCTTGCGGTGGTTGGTGATGCGGTAGTTTTTGTAGATCGATTGCTGTCCATAAGCACCGGCATCTCCGGCCCGGGAGATATCCCTGGCCTCTCTGAGTATGAGGTCAAAGTTGAGGTGCAGATAGCGCTGTACGCTGACTTGAACGGCACCTTCAATTACGGCTGTTTCTGAGGCGATCTGATCACTTGAGACTAGATAGAGAGGGGGGGTGTTTCTCCGTGATCTGACCTGCTGCCGCCAAGCTCTGTGGATTAGGGGCATCACTCTTCCATGGGTTTTTTTCAGCCGCCTGAGCTCATTGGTGAGGCGCCATGCATTTTCAGGTAGTGGGGTATAGCGTGTTGTGGGTAAGCCTATCTCTTCAGCAACGATGGGTGTTTCTACCTGACTTGCAGCAGGAGAGGAGAGGCGGAGGGCACCCTCTAGATCGGGGCTGCCAGGATCGTCGCTCCACTGTTCTGTGCTGCCAGCACCGGTGCTGTTGTGGGTGAATATGATGAGCTCCACATCGTACCAGCGGGCTTCATCTAACGCCTGGGCAGAGGATGAGAGGGAAGTAAGAAGTAAACCGCAGCTAATAGCAGTAAAGAGTTGGCCAATAGTTTTCATAATCTTTCTTGTTGTACCGGTTTTGTCACTTTGACCCATTGTCTACCGCCGGGATGAGAAAGTCATTCACAACTCACCACTTATCTCATCGAGTACGGTGGTTACCTGTGATATCCGTTGTGTCGGCTCTGGCATATCGATGAAAAATCGTATTTTGTCGGCACCATCAAACTTGTACTGTTTTGATTTGGTCTGAATCAGATGAATGATCCACCCAGGGTCAATGGTTGACTCGCCACTAAAGAGGATGCGGCCTCCACTGGGCCCCGCCTCAATCTTGGTGATACCCAGGGGGTTGGCCTTCAGTTTCAGCTCAGTGATACCAAAGAGCACCTTGGCCGGATCGGGCAGTAGGCCAAAACGGTCGATCATCTCCACCTGTAGCTCTCTCAGCTCCTCCCGGTTGGCGGCGCTGGCGATGCGTTTATAGAGCACTAGGCGGCTGTGTACATCGGGCAGATAATCCTCCGGCAGCAGGGCGGGCAGCTGTAGGTCGATCTCGGCACCGTGATCGAGTGGGCGATCGAGGTTGGGGCTTTTACCCGCCTTCAGAGCCCTGACCGCACGCTCCAGCAGCTCGGTATAGAGGGAGAAGCCCACCTCATGGATCTGTCCACTCTGCCCCTCACCCAGCAACTCACCGGCACCACGGATCTCAAGATCGTGTGTTGCTAGAGTAAATCCAGCACCAAGATCTTCAAGTGATTCAATGGCTTCTAGCCTCTTCTTTGCATCTGGCGTTAATGTTTTCGGTGGCGGTGTAATCAGGTAGGCGTAGGCGCGGTGATGGGAACGACCGACTCGTCCACGTAGCTGATGAAGTTGTGCCAGTCCCAGCTTGTCAGCACGGTTGATGATGATGGTGTTGGCGCTGGGTACATCGATACCACTTTCGATAATGGTGGTGCAGACCAGGATATTAAAGCGCTGATGGTAGAAGTCGCGCATGATCGCTTCCAACTCGCGCTCACGCATCTGTCCGTGGGCCACCTGTACCCGAACTCCCGGCAGTAACCGCTCTAGCCGGGCCGCTGCGTTTTCGATGGTGCTCACCTCATTGTGCAGGAAGTAGACCTGGCCACCCCGTTTTATCTCACGTTGGCACGCCTCTTCAATCAAGACATCGTTCCACTGGCTGACAAAGGTCTTGATGGGGTGACGAGCCGCCGGTGGCGTGGCGATGATGGAGAGATCGCGCATGCCGGACATCGCCATATTGAGCGTCCGCGGAATCGGGGTGGCGGTGAGGGTGAGCATATCCACCTCGCTGCGCAGGGATTTGAGGCGCTCTTTGTGGCGGACGCCAAAGCGATGCTCCTCATCGATGATCACCAGCCCCAGGTTTTTAAACTTAACGCTGTCACTGAGCAGTTTGTGGGTGCCGATAACAATATCGACCTGGCCGTTGCTCAGCCCCTCAATAATCACTGCCTGCTGCTTGCCGGTACGGAAACGGGAGAGACTCTCGATCCTTATTGGCCAGTCGGCGAAGCGGTCGGAGAAGTTGTTGTAGTGCTGCTGGGCGAGGAGAGTGGTGGGCACCAGTACCGCCACCTGCCTGCCGCCGTTGGCCGCAGCAAAGGCGGCGCGCATCGCCACTTCGGTTTTACCAAAGCCAACATCTCCACAGACCACTCGATCCATCGGCTGGGGGTTCTCCATGTCATTAAGCACGGCATCAATCGTCTCTTGCTGATCAGGCGTCTCCTCAAACTCAAAGGAGGTGGCAAAGCTTGCGTACTCTTCACCTGCCTCAGGAAAGGCGTAGCCCTGGTTGGCGGCACGGCGGGCATAGATCTCCAGCAACTCGGCCGCCACATCCCGGGCCTGTTCGGCCGCTTTGCGTTTGACCCGCGCCCACTGGTCGCCGCCAAGGCGGTGCAGGGGGGCGTTCTCTGGTGAGGCACCGGCATAGCGGCTGATCATATGCAGGGAGGATACCGGTACGTAGAGCTTATCTCCCTTGGCGTACTCCAGCGTTAGAAACTCTGTTGCCATTCCGCCTACTTCCAGGGCCTGGAGCCCAAGGTAGCGGCCAACTCCGTGGTCTTCGTGAACTACGGGGGCTCCAATATGTAGCTCTGTCAGGTTGCGCACCACCTGCTCTGCATCACGATGTTTGGCGTTTCTGCGCCGCTCCTGGCGCACCTTCTCACCCAGCAGCTGACTTTCGGTGATAATTAGCAGTCGATCCTGATCCAGCCAGAGGCCCTGCTCCAGTGGCGCTACAGTAAGGCCCGTAGAGCAGTCGGAGTGAAGAAAATCGTGCCACCCCTCTACGCCTGTTGGTCGGATACCGTAGCTGTTGAGTGTTTCGTTCAGCATCTCACGGCGGCCAGCACTCTCGGCGATAAAGAGAATCCGGCCGGGATCCGTGGCGATAAAGTCCTGCAGCGCACCCGCCGGACGGTTTGCCCGCGCCTGAAAGCTGAGGGGAGGAGGGCGGTGAGTGGCAAAGTTATAAAAGGCGGAAAACCCTTTGTTTTTACTCTCAATCTCACTTCGTTGTAGCTCTACCAGGCAGCCGTTTTTAAGCCGACTGGCAAGCTCATCACTCTCCAGATAGAGCTGTTTCGGGATAAGCAGAGGACGCTCGGTATCGTGTCTGCGCTGCTCATAACGCTGCTGTACCTGCTGCAAAAAAGTATCCGCCTGATCACGTGTCTCGGCACTTTTGAGTATCAAGAGTTTATCTGGCAGAAAATCGAAGAGTGTCGCCGTTGAGTCAAAAAAGAGTGGCAGGTAATACTCCAGCCCCCCCGGAGCATTGCCATTGGAGACCTCACGGTAGATCAGGCTACTCTTTGGATCACCTTCAAACATGTTGCGGTAGGCTTGACGGAAATGGCCGATACCGGCTTCATCCAGAGGGAACTCACGGGCGGGTAGCATCTTGATACGCTTGATCTTGTCAATAGTACGCTGACTCTCCGGGTCGAAGGTGCGAATTGTCTCGATCTCCTCATCAAAGAGATCGATGCGGTAGGGGGTGTTACTGCCCATGGGGAAGAGGTCGAGCAGCGCACCGCGGATAGCGTATTCACCGTGCCCTATCACTTGAGATACACAGTGGTAGCCCGCCTGCTCAAGCTGACGCCGCATCTCATCCAGTGACAGCCTGTTACCCACCTCCAGTACCAGGGTATGCGCATCCAGATAGGCCCTGGGTGGCAGGCGCTGAAGTAGTGTGCTCACCGGCAGGATCAAAACACCCCGACGCAGGTGGCCAAGTCTATGGAGTGTTAGCAGCCTCTGGGAGATCAGCTCAGGCAGTGGGGAGAAGACATCGTAGGGCAGGGTCTCCCAGTCGGGAAAGCTGAGCACCTCTGTCTCTATCTCACCGAGAAGAAATTTCAACCCAGCTTCAAGGTGCATCGCCTCCTGGGCGTCATCTGCCAAAACCAACAGCAAACCATCAAACTGTTCTGCCGCTGCGGCAATGGCAACGCTGTCACTCATACCATAGAGGCGCCCCCAGGCCAGTCGCTCATTAGTGCTTGAGGGCAGGGGGGGGCTTAGTGGGTCTGCCAGTGGTTGCTCGCGGTGACTATTACTACTGTTGGTCATGGATTACGGATATTCCAGTTGGGAGGGTGGATTCTCTCATACCCGTTGGTGAGTCTGAAAGTAATCAATACAATTTGGTAATTATTCAGCTATACCTAATTTCGGGGCCATTTTCATCAGGGGTCGGAGTCGATTGCGTCAAGATAGGTGGGAAATGTGTTTTTGGGTCCGGTCTAGATTAGAAGCTTTTTAACTCAAGTTTCGGAGTTCAAATAACGTAAAAGGCTTGGATAGGCCGGCCCTTCTCCCTACGAGGGAGAAGGTTAGGATGAGGGTGTATTAAATCAATAGGTTACCTATTAATCCCCCTCACCCTCACCCCAACCCTCTCCCCGGTGGGGAGAGGGGGCTTTTGCGACACCCTCCTCAGGGAGAGGGAGTTAATGAACTCCGAAACTTGAGTTTTTAACATAACCACTTGGTAACTATA
>JBEVXV010000930.1:0-3264 GCA_040505915.1 Sedimenticola sp.
TAAGCATTTACATTTACATGTACATCAATATTTTACTGAAATAAACATACAAAAGTTACATTCGTGAACTGCTACCCAAATACACACCTGACACGGCTTTCTCAATGGTATATTCACAATCAACCCGTGTCACTGTTGAAGAGGAAACCTCAAACACCATATGGCACGATGGTATACCATGTCACTGTGCTAACAGCGTAACTCATTTACCTAAGCCTCTGTTCAAGAGCATGACATGAAACGTATAGCATGGTTTGTCCGCCTGTATGTGGAGATAATCCGCGAGCTTTAACGAACACATTATTGATCGTACAGACGGACAAACCATGCTATAACTGACTTATCCCATTCCTACGTATGTACCTTTTCCACTTCTACAATTAAATCGTGGAAAAAAGTAAGAAATGTGGGCAAAATAGGATACAAATCATCACTGAGTTAACGTGTTCATGGTGTATACAGAGCAGGAGAGCAGACAATGCATGGCTTCGCCATTCGTGAAAATACAAAGTTTGGAGTTAAATAAAATTGATCTTGAACTTAAAGAAAAAAGTATTTTCTTTTTATTTTATGACTAAAAAACATGTTTTGCTGCGTGCATGACGCCACTACATATCACTACGTCATAGACGACGCGACGTTAAGTAAAAAAAAAATAGTTCGGCAAAACAGTTGATTATCAAAATGGTAATTTCACAATATGGAACAATATCGAGTGAGATCCACTTATAAAACTCGCTAATCCTATGCTAGGCATAACAGAAAATAAAAGAAACATCACTGATATAGTAGTAGCTTATTTTAGTATATATATTAGTTGGCGATAATTGTCATTCTTACATGGCACACAGTCGTACTCTATAATCATAAACTGGGTGAAGTCCGGATATGTGACGCGGTCATCTACACATGACGTCGGAGTGGGCATTCTGCTGACCTGTAGGCCTGGACAGCTCTGTCGTCCGTTACACTTGTCATAGTACCGCTGGGGAGCTACAAGGGTCAATTTAAATTGCTTATAAATTGGCTATAACCAGTCAGTTGATTCGTCAATCACACCCATCATTGTTTTATATGTCATCAGTTGTATGAATAATGTGTTTTACCCTTGGACATTTACTGCTTCACGTGGCGGGTATGTGCTGGAACAAATTCCTCATTTGTGTGAGTCATTTCTTGTATTCTTGCTTGTATGTATAATTGTAGTGGAGACTGTACCACACTACTCCATGAAGTGACCTACTTTGCTGTAGGCTCCACTATAACGTGTACGTTTGCGCTTATAGTTTTTCTATAATATTCATTACTATCCATGTTTTTCAGAGCCTTTTTTTTCTCTTGTTAACATGGGCAAACGTTTATACGGCGATATAGATGTATCTCGAAATAATAAACAATACATTTGACAGCTGAGATTATTATCATTATTCTGTCCCCTTACCCGTGTATTCAGCCCCACAGTCTCCAGTCTGGTATTGACAGCATGTGGTCTTGTTACCCGGGAACTGCTGGTGCATTTCTGCCGGACAGTCGTCTACCACTGGGTTGACCATCGCCAGGATACTCTGTATGGATATCACCCCGGTGCTGCATGCTATGTCGAAGTGGTTCCATATGTAGGAACTGTCGCCGTAACACGCTGATTGACTTTCCGAACCCTGACTTGGGCCTGAAACTATTCACGGATTAGCTGACATGGAACAGTTAAAATACAATTTGGTTGGATGACAAACGCGCGTCATGAGAAAATCGCCTATATGGCAAGTTCCATGAAGGTTTGTAACTGGATTAACAATTAAACACACAGTACTAATTATCTTCCTCTGAGACAGAACTAAAGAAAACAGACTTATATTTTTATTAACTGACTTCAGTGTCACCGGGATCACCTTAGTGTACCGTACCCTACGGTGGTAGTACGTCGTGGTCCGTAGTGGTGTCCGTAGCATTACGCAGTGAAACCTTGAGATACCGTAGAATAACCTCTGCAGGACCGTGGAGGACTGTTTTCGCGCCAACATTTTAGCAGGTGCCACGACTCGCTACGGTGTATAGAACCGGGGCCAATCGATGGACACCGTGGTCAATACCGTGACAGTGTGACTAGGGCATTACGCACGACCGACTCTGTTATTATCTCCTCGCATAGCGGCTAACATGTGATATAGCGTTAGTCCATGTGCGTGCTTGCGTGCGTGCGTGCGTGCGTACGTGCGTCCGTAAGTAAGACGTTTAGCATTTGCGTTTAGCAAATGCGTTTAACTCTATTTCTTTGGAACCGCTTGATGGATTTCAATAATACTTGGCAACAGTGTATACCAGAACATAATGGAGTGTCACATGTGTACCCGTGCTCCTACGCCCAAGGTCAATGTCACGGATCGAACTTACTATCAAGGCCCGGCGAGGGGATTAGCGTAGAGTTAACGGTGCACCTCTTGTTTAATATAGTACTCTCCTATATTTAAACGTGCATTTAAAATCGTCATTCGAGTACGTAAATTTTAAAACGTGATTGATCTCACATTATAGACTAGCATTGCCTAGAAAGACTCGAAATACTTTAGAATTGAAAAAAGAATATTGTTATACAAAATACCCAGAATTCGACAAAATTAACGCCTTGAAGCCGTTACTATGCTTACATCTCGCCAAACCGTTATTGCCGTTGCCAGTTTGTCAGGTTGCTATAAGAACACGAGTTTGCGTCTGCAACGTCGTTTTCAAACAACTTGTGATATCGTGGATCGGTCTCGTTCCGGTAGATCCAGAGTGACGACAGCCTGTAGTTACCGTTTTATTACGTTGACGCACCTTCGAAACGTCTCAAAACGATATCAGGCACGGTTAGGGAATACGGCATTTCAAGCGACTGTTCTCAACCGTTTGGGAAAGGTCCGTAATCCAATTCGACCGCGTCGGTCATACTTTGTTCAGAAAATCAACAATCGCATTCGTAATGCCAGAGATTGTTTCAGTTTGGCTTTCAAGTACTGTTAAAGGATATACAAGTTTGGGAAAAGCCAATGCTTTCAAGACAGTTTCATTTAATATTCGAATTACGCTGGCGATCGACTTCATGTTTACCCCAGAAGGGAGAACGTTTTTCAGAAGCTAGCGTTTTTGAGCGTTTTTGGATTCGGCCTCTGCGGAGGCGGCGCTATGGTGTTGGGGGGCATCGAAGATGGGCTTAAGACTGACTTTGCTGCACTTCGTGAAACTATGAATACGAAGTCTTATTTAGATAATGTGCTGCTGCCCAAG
>JBEVXV010000930.1:3274-3585 GCA_040505915.1 Sedimenticola sp.
GGATTTCCATCATGGAACACGGTCCAGGTCTCATGTATGCCAATTGAAGACCACACACGGTCATCGAGTTATCCAAAATTCTCGTTCAACACAACGTCGGTGTCTTGCCCCGGCATGCTTCATCGCCAGATATGAACGCTATGAAGCATAAATGGGATACATAGGTCTGGAAATTCAGATCTAGGCCCGAGGTTACAAAACTTTTTCCGTACTCAACTCAGAACCACTCTTAACTTTGACAGATATTTAACCCTTATTGCATTTGTTGGAAATTATGTTTTCTGTGTTTATACACATAAGGACATTGACCT
>JBEVXV010000931.1:0-4840 GCA_040505915.1 Sedimenticola sp.
CAATTGTATAAACATTCCATCAGGTTTTATTATTTAATGTATGCACATTAATTAATTTATTTTACTTTGCAATCGTCAGTTCTGTCGCGCAATAGAAACTTGTGCTAATTAGGTATAGCGGAGCCGGGTGGTGAAATAATTGTTCAGTTTTTGATACAAGCATGAAATTTGGCACACTGCTAGGGAATATTATTCTAATTTTTTTTAGCTATAGGGGCATCGCAGATTCGTCACGTGACGGAAATGGCGGCCATTTTCCAAGATGGCCGCCAATAATAATACATGGAAATAAATACATGACATTATTGTTTTTTATTTATACTAATGTCACATGTTTAATATCTTAAATCACGTATATTGCGGTAGCTTTCAAAATATGTTCAAATTTATGATTGTTCGAAGTTGAAATGGCCGCCATTTTAAAATGGCCGCCATAATTAAGCTAAAAATGCATGTTTTTTGTGTTTTTTCCTGTCAATGCACCGTATGTATTGATTAATTTCGTCATTTTACATACTGTGCATGCAAGTGCATGAAGTTGCGAAACAATAGCAGTTATAAATGATGACAGCGGACTAATTTCTACTATAACAATGTGGCAAAAATATAAAATTACCCCACCCACCCAAAATTACATGTAATTTTAGCATTTCGTCGGAGTGTGTCTATGCTTTGCAGAAACGCATGAATTTGTGTTCATAACTAATAAACAAACTGAAATACATTGCCTAATAATACATATGTTGCGATTTAAGACGTATAAGTGTACTTGTACTTGTAGTCACTCTATGCAAATAGATCGTAAGTATGTTTGCGTCTGCTCGACTTCTTAAGACTTGAATAACTGGACAGAAACTGAGCACTGCACGCAGTTTGCAGACAATTATGAAGTTCTACAAATAGTAGACTGAATTTGCATCGGAAGTAGCGAGAAACATCCCACATAACAACACAATACAAAGCAACTAGCAAAGTATAACTTCAGAACTTTGTTATATCACATAAATACATTGTACCCAAACAATGTGAACCTACATGTATTCTGCGCAGACAACACATCGATGACGGGTTACTAGTATCGTTTGGATACCAGTACAAATACACGTACACATCTTAAATGTCAACCTTTATAATATCTCGATTTTATATATACTGATACATGTAATAATTAATTCTGACAGTCTGAAGCATTGTATCAAATACACACCTACATCCAGTATGACACACAAATGATTGAATTTTCAATTATATTACAAGCCACATAGCGTAATGAAAGTATCCCATCGCATAAGAAATTAATAGTATTACATGTACTGTAATCATGTGTTCTCAGAGACACAAATGTACGACAGTTAGTCAACTGCTACATGTATGCTGATTGGGGATACGCTTCACCGATCATTACATATAGCGTAGAATTAAGATTGCGTACATTCACCACCACAGTGGCAAAGGGCAGTGCACGGTAGCGCCGCCTTAATGCACTTACAATGCCACTTGCAACCTTTCTTGCAGCTACAGCGCAGAAGTTCACGACAAGCATGTGTAGCTTCCGGCAGAGTCGTCCAGAACACTTCCCACCCATTGTTGTCATTCTTCTTCCATCCCCAATCACTTGGAGATGGAAGTTCCGGTGCTGCAATCATCATTTGGCCCCAGCAGTGACCAGCTTGGTATGCTGCCCTTTTGGTGTGTTGCATTAGCGATGCCTTGGTCGGGGGAATGTTATTGATGGTTCTACTCTTCTGAGTAAACAAGTACTTTCGAGCCTGGTTAACACTGCCGAGACCATTGGTCCGATCATACAATAACACAACAAAGCGCTCGAGTGGTTCTAGCCACTGATCAATGCCTTCTGGCGTGGATGCCAGAGCACTGAAAGCGGGTGTTACGTCATTGTATGATCTCCATGTCTCCCAGGCAGTCCGCTTCCCCCTACCACCAAAACAGGACACAGTGTCGCATCCTGTAAATGCGTGAAACATTGGTAATGCGATACACCTGTCTGCTCCTAACGCACTTGCCACATCATGTGCTGGAATGAATCGAAAATGCTTTCCAGTTCCAAAAGCTACCCACAGTTCTGGAATATCCAGACGCTGTGCTGTTGTTACTGCCAGAACTAAGACATCTGTGTCGACCGTACGTATTGATATCTTAGTATGTCCTTGTTTTGTGGCATCCTCAACATGGAGCAAGACACGAGAATCAGCCTCCTCGTGTGTACACGGAGCAAGGCCCGACAAATCTCTCGCCTTGTTACACAGCACATCTGTGTGATATGTGCTAATCACTTGTTTGTCTGTGTCTAGTGCTACTAGACGTGTTGCTAGGTAGGCGAATAGCTCCATCTTGTTTTCATCTATTCGCAGAAACTGTTGCCAGTTTCGAGGAATTGTACTCGATGGCTCTACTCGCCTCCGAACACCCTTGCCCCTTTTGCTCCGCACACCCGTCTTCAAACTGTTTGGGATATACTCATCCCAAACCACATCTACCCTACTTGAATGCTGTAGTTGAGATGTAATATATGGCAGGAATACATCAGAAGCATAGTCCTCGAATGTCTTCGCATTGCCAGGCCGAAGCATGTTGACGATTGCAGCACCGTCGATGATAATGACATCAGTAGTCGGGTTTTCAGTCTGGTCTAATACAGGCACAGGTAATGTGTCTTCCAGACAACTCACGAGATCAGACTTTGTGCCAGTTCTTAAGCCGCCCGTATCCGATAATGATGGGGGATATGCATGATTTTCATGCTCGAAAAACTCGTCTAAATCTCCGCCTCTTGTCTGCGACGTAATATAAAGTCGTGAGAAGAGGGAGCAATCGTTCTTCAGGGCTGACAGCTGCAGCTTTGACTTTGATTTTTCACGGATCGTAGGCCGACTGAAGAGGGCGAGATTGTTTCTCTTGATAGGGACAGCAACCGATGTTGATTGAGTCACCAGACGATCTTGTACATAGGAATCATACTGCTGCTGGCCAAGCTGCTCAATTTGGCGTACAGTAGATATGACAGCTGAATCCACAATATCCCTAGTGTCAAGTACCAATAGATCATTGCTGTCGTCAGTGAATGGACTCCCCATCTCCTCTATAGCGTTTGTCAGCGACTCTACGTCCCGAACAAAATCAACCTGCACATGGCGATGCTGATCTCGGTGTCTCAGGTCTGGCTCACTACTGTTCTGATTGGAAGTTTCAAATTCCTCGATGACCCTAGCCATCTCGGGACCAGACAACATCCAGCGACGAAGAGCAGCGGGGTTCTCCGTTAACCCCACAGCACCACCATCGCCCTTAACCTTGGCGTTATTCTGCTCGTGGGCTTGATCTATGGCGATAGCGGAGAACACACGCGCTGTCTTCTTCACAGTGAAGCCACCTTTGACAAACTCTGCATATACATTGGGATGCTTGCTTACGAGTGAACTCATATCTCGCAGGTGGATGGGTATCCACCTCGCATAATTGGTGTGGTCCAACGCAAAGAACCAGGGAACGAGCTTTGTCAGAACATCTACATACAATAGGAAGTCCGCTACTCTTATTGCTCTAACAAATATCATCAGGAGCAGTTCTAACTGCATGATGATCATCCAGAACTGGAACTGGGGACTTGCAGCAGACCTATCAGCACACCACTCATCCACGGACAAACTACTTGACGTATGCTCTACACTACTACAATATGTGTCATACGCTTTCTGCAACAACATAAACAGTGCAGCTACAGTGATCTGATGGGCTCGCCGTGTGCGTGTAACATGCGATGCTTTCAGAAATGAGTCAGCTATCCCCGGTGACGCAACATTGGCTTTCACTAGTGCACCCGACCAGCCACTGTCTGTCAGCAGGTCGCCGATCATCTTCATGGCTGTCATCTCGATGTGAAGACCACCAAACATCACTACAAATGAGTCCTCGCCATGTGTGACAGGCCAGTTCCATTGGATTTGTTTTGCAAGTGTGTAGAGTGGCTGGTCGACGGTGATAACAGGCACTTGCCCCGGATTCAATATATCCACAGCTTTCCTAACCATATCCATAGAGTGACGAATCATTGCTGTAGACTTCGCCTGGTCAGGAAACAATGGCAGTAGAGAAGTAAGTGCCTTGTTCTTATCGTGGTGGTCCTTGGGTGGGTTTTCACTGGCATGATAAGCAGACCATGAAACATCTGCCTCCGTTTGTACTGTACCACTAGTCACTACCTGCTTCACATGGTCTAGCCACCTGAAAAGGCATGTCACATGTTCAACGATACCAGTATATATATATAGAATAATTACCAGTCTGTTTTTGTTACGGGAAATATTTACCGAGACGGCGGGAATTTATTTGGTTGAAGAACGAGTTCTTCAACCAAATCACTTCCAGCTGTCGAGGTAAAACAGGCTGGTTATTATTATATTTATTACCTACTCCCTACATTTAAATAATCATTGGTCAAGACCCAAATCAAATCACGTGAACGTAATCAGGTCTTATTCTGCAACATTCAGTCTTACTGTAACTCCTTCGATATAATATACATGTATGTCATTATATAAACGAAAAAGTGAACCCATGTTCATGACATCTTAATCTGAGTTATATATACGTATGTAACTAGAACGACAGTCGCCCATGACCGCATTGTATCCCCCTGCAGCCATGTCAAAAGGAAAACGAACAAAGGGCAATAACTCAAAAAATTGCGAGGCGAGAGTCGCGGTTCTTGCGTACGATACACCCTTGGGTCATTCCATACGGTATTCGAGTTACGCTCCGAACACGAAAGTGTCTGCGGCGGTGGCGGCGGCGGACGCGGCGGCGTGACGACATCAAATCC
>JBEVXV010000932.1:0-7738 GCA_040505915.1 Sedimenticola sp.
TGGCACTTGTATCGGATTGGCGTTCGACAAAACGGCGGGTGGATAGGGCCACGGCTGCACCGGCGACCAATACCGCCGCCAGAGCAGCAAGACCGAGAAAGCGATCGGCCCGATCCAGAGCACTACGCAGTTCCGGACGTGCACTGCTCATGTGTTCAACTCTTGCCCCCTGTGGAAGTCGCTCCCTGCTCCAGGCGAGAAACTGATCGACGCCACTTTTTGAACCGGCGATAAGCAGTTGGTGGCGTACCCGGCTGGCCGGTGTAACCAGCCCGGTTGACGGGATGTCGGCCAGTGTCATCAGCACCTTGGGGCCAAGGCGTAGAAAGCCGCTGCCCTCTCCTGTATCCCGGCTGAGAACACGGCTGACACGAAATCTCTCTTCACCCAGTGAGATCTTATCTCCCGGCAAGAGATCAAGGGCTGCCAGGAGGCGGGCTTCGGCCCAGATCTCTCCTGTACCGGGTGTCTCTTTTGTCATCTCCTCTGCCGCCCCTGGGCGACTGCGAAAACGTAAATCGCCGCGCAGGGGGTAGCTGGCATCTACCGCCTTAACCTCCACCAGTTGTGTGATATCGCCATGGAGTATGACGCTGGGAAAGCGTAGGGTCTCTGCGCTTTGTAGTCCTAATCGTGCCGCTTCTGCAGGAAACTGCGGTGGAATGGGATTGCTGCTGGAGAGTACTAAATCAGCGGCCAGTATCTCACTGGCCTGCAACACCATCGCCCGCTCTACCCGGTCGGTGAAGAAGCTCACCGCAGTGACGGCCGCCACGGCCACCATTAACGCCAACGAAAGCAGCCGGAGTTCGCCACTGCGCCAGTCACGGCGAAGAAACCTCAATGCCAATGAGAACGCCTTCACTCGCCGTTCTCCAGCCTGCCGTTCTCCAGCCGGAGTCGGTGGTCGCAGCGTGATGCCAGCTGTTCATCATGGGTCACCAGCAGCAGTGCGGCACCGGTCTCCTCGCGCATGCTAAACAGCAGTTCGATCACCCTGTTTCCAGTAGCTTGATCCAGGCTGCCGGTAGGTTCGTCGGCAAACAGCAGTTGTGGCGAGGCGGCAAAGGCGCGGGCGATGGCCACCCGCTGCTGCTCTCCACCCGAGAGCTGCCCTGGGTAGTGGTCTAGCCGCTGGTCGAGACCTACCTGTGCTAATGAGTCAGCGGCGACTTTTGCGGGATCTTCATGGCCTGATAGCTCCAAAGGTAGCATCACATTCTCTAGTGCTGTCATGCCGGGCAGCAGTTGGAACGATTGGAAGACGAAGCCAACTCGACCTGCACGTAGCTCAGCGCGGGCATCCTCATTCAGCCCCTCAAGTGATTGCCCGAAGAGCTTGATCTCGCCACTGGTTGTCTCATCCAGCCCTGCCAGCAATCCAAGGAGCGTCGATTTACCTGAACCTGATGAACCGACAATGGCGGTAATCTCACCCGCTGCCAACTGCAAAGTGACATCCTCAAGAAGGGTCAGCCTGCCACCGGGGGCATCCACCTGTTTGCCAAGGTGGTTGGCGTACACCAGAGAAGTGGTAGAATCCTGGATCATGAAGAGACTGCTCCTGATATTGCTGTTGGTGTCCGGTGTCTGCCGTGGCGAATCACCCGTTATTCTGGTGCTGGGCGACAGTCTAAGTGCTGCTTATGGTATCGCCCAGAGCAGCGGTTGGGTCAACCTGCTGCAACAACGGCTTCAGGAGGAAGATTATCCTTACTGGGTAGTCAATGCCAGTATTACAGGAGAGACCACAGTGGGTGGTCTCAATCGTCTGGTGGCGCTCCTTGAAAGGCATCATCCGGATATACTTATTGTTGCCCTTGGGGGGAACGATGGCCTGCGTGGGCTGAGCTTCAGACGAATGCGGGACAACTTGCTGTGGATTGCACGCGCTGGACTGGCCAGCAATAGTCGGGTGTTGTTGCTTGGTGTTATGCTCCCGCCCAATTACGGCAAGGCATTTAATGATAAATTCCTGGCGGTTTTTCCACAGGTGGCCGAGCAAGCAGAGGTCTCTTTGGTCCCCTTTTTTCTCCAAGGTGTGGCGGACAAGCGAGAGTGGATGCAAGCTGATGGCCTTCACCCCAACCGGCTGGGTCAGCCGAGAATGTTGAAAAATGTCTGGCAGAAACTTGAGCCGTTACTGTAGCGCTGGAATAGTCGAACTTACCCTGTAGGAGCGGCGCTCTCGCAACGAAGAACGTTGCACACTCCCTGCAAAGCCCCATCGCCCCGAGGGCGTGGCTTCTACAATAAGGATGATCGCTGATGTTGAATAGTAACGTCTATCCTCTCTTCAACTTCGCGGCCAACAGTGAATCCTCAAGCAGCTGTACAAAGTGGAACAGAATGCAGGCCACCAGTGCAGGGCCGGTTGATCGATCCAGTGCCGCAAGGGCGGCTATCGCCAATGGCAGGGTCTTCTGGGATGAGGTGAAGAGTAGTGCCAGCCACTCAGCACGTTCTGAACGGTGGACGCTACGTGATAGTTGGCCGAGTAGCAGCAGGAGGGAGTGAATTACTGCTGAGGCCAGTATGATCATACCTATCTCTTGCAGACTGATGGTCTTCAGTGTCTCCGTCGAAGCGGACATCGACATCCATACGGTACTGAGTACGCAGAGAGAAGGGAGGTAACTCAGGAGCCTGTTTTTGCTTGGGTTATCGGTCAGTTGCCTTATCATCAACCCGATGAAAAAAGGTAAGAGTACGATCAGCATCAGCTGCTGCAGTAGCGGCCAGGGTGAGAGATCTATGATGCCGCCACCCTCAAGCAGAAGTTGCAGTGTAAAGGGTAGGGTAAAAACACCGATCAGGTTGAGCAGGATAGTCAGCGTCAATGCCTTTACGGCATCACCACCAGCAATTTTTGTTAATACGATGGCCGATGAGAGTGTTGTGGGCACAGAGGCGGTCAGGATCAGTCCCAGGGTGGCGCCTGGAGGTAAATCGATACCCGATGCGATGCTGAATCCAATAAGAGGAGCGAGGATAAGATTGATCACGATGGCAATGAGCGCTGTTTTGAACAGGCGCCACTGTCCAGTCAGTTGATTGAGACGGGTGTGGTAGCCATTGACCAGGAATATGGTAACTACCATCCAAGGGATAAGGCCCATCTCTTTGAGCAGTGCGCCGGGTTGAGGTGCAATCCAGGCAAGAGCAAAGGCGACAATCAGGCCGATGGGAAGGAAGTAGTTACTGATACTGGGGCTCCGTTATTATAGTGCTTGGGGTGGTAGTCGATGGTCTCGAAAAAATACCTATTTAGCCACCATCTTACTGCAATCGACTCCATCCCAGGTAACAGATGAAATACGATATTAGACTGTTTTACTGGCGCAGTTCGAAATAGATTATTTGTGTACTGGCCCAAGGCATATTGTTGTCATCGCTTGCGATGAAGAAACGGTTTCCCTGGTGGCGTGTTAGACCCTCAAAGTTCTGTACCCGCCACCCCTCTGTGGTATCAAATCGTGCGAGGGTCTCCAGCAAAATATGCTGTTTATTTTCGAGTTCCTTCAGGCTGACTCTGGAGAGGGTGATGATCAGTGGTGAGAGCAGATTACGGTAGCTGCGTTGTAGTATTAATAGATCACCATCGGGTAGTGATTCCAGTGAAACAAGAGCGCTGTGCTCATCTTTAGTGGGGTACTGCCACGTTCTACCTTTTGAACTGAACAGGTAGCTTACGCCAGGAATTTTGGGTTTTTCTCTGCTGGTGATGATGCCCAGTTTCGGGTGGAGAGTCAGCGCCTCCATCCCCTTGTTCTTCGTCGGGCGGAATGCTGGATTTTTTAGTCCGGGAGGTGTATCAATTTTCCCCTTGTAGTGTCCGTCAGGGGTGTAGCCGGTGATACGGTGGTTCCGTTCAAATGAGACCAGTAACCTGCTATCACCGCGAATGCCGTTGTAACTGTTCTCTAAGGTCAGCCCCTCTGCATCCTGCCGACTTCCCTTGGTCGCTTTTCCACTCTTTTCCAGTAGGGGATAGTGGGCGATAAGTGTCATTCCGGTCAATATGCCGCTGTTGAATCCTGGCTGCATATGCAGCAGTTGCCCACGGTCTGTTATACCGTAAAGTATCTGCTCATCTTCATCCCAGGCGAGATCTGAGAGTTCGGCAAGAGATGCATCTCCTTTCAGTTTCAGTGCTCCCCGGAGCTGTAGCTTCATATACGCTGCATTGCTGGCTACTTGGTCGGAGAGGCTGATGGGTTGGCCTATCTCCAGAGCCTGTAGGGCGAGTGGGCAAGAGAGGAGAGCGCAGAGAGTAATCCATCTCAAAGTCACACGGAGTATTGGTTTGTTCACGATGAAGTAATTTTCCTCGTTGTGGTCGAAAGTAATCAGATGTTCTTTATATCTGGATCTCTAATCATGCCCTCTGCTGGCCTGATGGTGTAGTTTAAAGTAGAAGGTTGGGTAATCGTACCGAGATAAAACTATTATTTCATGGGGACGGGATTGAAATTGCATTCATATCCCACTATCGTTCATCTTACCTTAACGTTAACGGAAGTCCATCGTTGTGCCCTTACCTGAACCTGTAGAGAGAGAACACCTCCATTCACGTCGTATCCATTGCGAGGGATTTTTTCGCAGCGATGGGTTTTGGGATATTGAGGCCCGGATGGTCGACGAGAAGAGCTACGGTTTTCCCAATGAAGACCGGGGTGGGCGAATAGAAGCGGGTGAGGCTATCCATGATATGAGCCTGCGGGCTACCCTTGATCTCGACTTTGTTATCCAAGACATGGTGGCTGTCACCGATTTCACCCCCTTTACGGTGTGTGGCGAGGTGGCTGAGGGGATGCGGCAGCTGATCGGCTTGCGTATTACCAGCGGTTGGATGCGAGAGGTCCGTGCGAGGGTGGGCAATACCCTAGGTTGTACCCACCTGATTGAACTGCTTGGACCTATGGCCACCACGGCCTACCAGACCATGCACTGGGAACAGGAGAAACGGGACAGGAGTCAGATGGGGCGGTTGAGGCCAAAGGTTATCGACACTTGCCATGCGATGGCCAGTGATGGCCCTGTCGTAAAGCAGCAGTGGCCGGAGTTTTATGTCACCGTTAAGGGCGATAAATGAGCTGCTTATTGCCCCTGAAACTGAGCTGCTACCCGCACACACCGAGGCAAACCAACCGCCCTATTGCTCAAGCAGCGTTATTATCTGTAGGTAGGCCGTGTTGAGCTGGTTGTGGGTTTCAATCGAGAGGGGTTTTTCACCACTCGACACTATCCCCAGGCACTGTTGGTGATAACGGTCAACTGCCTCACGTAGTACTGCTGGATCCAGAGAAGCTGTTTTTGTCGTCTTGGATGCATCACTGTGTGGTTCTAGCAGCTCGATGGCGGCAGAGCGCATGATCATCTTATGGTTGCCACTCCCTTCGGGTATCGCCTGCAGAGGGCCGGATTTGCTATAGATCTCGCCATTGAGACGAAACTTCTGGCCCATCTGCAGTTGACCGAATTTCACTTACTCGGCATCCTGAGGTTTTTTATGGGCACTCTGCTTCTTCTCTTTTGGTTTTTTCTTCGCCGGTTTTTTAGATTTTGCCGGAGCTTTTTCATCGTTCAGCCGTGAGATATTGAGCTGGCGGCCAGATACCCAGACTTTTTTCAGGTCGCGAAATACATCCTTGGGCATACCTTCCGGCAGATCGATGAAGCTATAGCTATCCTGTATGTTGATATGGCCGATATACTGGCTATCAAGTCCCGCCTCATTGGCGATGGCACCAACGATATTACCGGGTAGAACTTTGTGCTCATGGCCCACTTCGATGCGGTAGCGCTCCATGCCTTTTTCCAGTTCAGAAGATTTTCGAGGTGGACGCTTGGCTGCCGGTTTCTCTCCACTGCGTTTTTCACTACTGCGCTTGTCGCGACTACCCTTTTCGCTAAAGCGTTTTTCATCGCGATCTCTGGAGACGGGTCTCTTCTCTCTGACCGGTCTGTTGCTGAGTAACATGGGTGTGTCACCCTGAAGCAGCATCGCCAAAGCGGCTGCGATATCCAGTGCAGGGATATTGTGCTCAAGCTGGTACTGCTCTAGTAGCTGGTGATAGAACCCCAGCTCTTCAGTGGCCAGGGTATCGGTGATGCGCTGTTTGAAACCGGCCATCCGTTTGTCATTGATCACTTCGGTGGAGGGGAGTTCCAGAGGGGTGATCTTCTGTTTTGTGGCACGTTCGATATTGTGCAGCAGACGTTTTTCCCGGGGGGAAGCAAAGAGGATCGCCTCACCTTTTCTGCCAGCACGACCGGTGCGGCCGATACGATGGACGTAAGCCTCGGTATCAAGAGGAATGTCGTAGTTGATGACATGGCTGATACGCTGAACGTCGAGACCACGGGCGGCAACATCAGTAGCAACCAAAATATCCAGCTTACCACTCTTCAGTTGCATGATTGTCCGTTCACGCTGCTTCTGGGCTATATCACCGTTTAGGGCTGCGGCTTCATAACCGCGGGCCTTTAGTTTCTCTGCCAGATCAGCAGTGGTGATCTTGGTACGGACAAAGATGATCATGCCGTCGAAGGTTTCCGCCTCCAGTATCCGGGTCAAGGCATCGAGTTTGTGTACTCCGCTTACCATCCAGACCCGTTGACGTATGGTGTCGGCGGTGGTGGTGGGTGTTTTGATGGTGACTTCTTGTGGATTATTCAGATGTTTCTGAGCAATACGGCGGATGACCGACGGCATAGTTGCTGAGAAGAGTGCGACCTGACGTTCATCGGGGGTCTGTTCCAGCACCCACTCCACATCATCAATGAAGCCCATGCGCAGCATCTCATCGGCTTCATCCAGTACCAGACAATCAAGTTCATCCAGCATCAAGGTGCCGCGCCGCATGTGATCCATCACCCGCCCTGGAGTGCCAACCACTACATGCACACCACGTTTCAGCTGCTGCAGCTGTCCTCGGTAGTCCTGTCCGCCATAGACCGGTAGAACATGGAAACCCTTTATATGTGACGCATAGCGTTGGAATGCCTCGGCCACCTGAATCGCCAGCTCCCGGGTGGGTGCCAGTACCAGTACTTGTGGTTTTTTCTTTTTCAGATCGATACGGGAGAGGAGGGGAAGGGCAAAGGCGGCAGTCTTGCCGGTACCTGTCTGCGCCTGACCGATGACATCGGCTCCCGACATCACACAGGGAATCATCTCTGCCTGAATCGGCGAGGGGGTCTCGTAGCCGACTTCATCGAGTGCTTTGAGTACAGGTTTGGAGAGTGCCAGATCGTAGAAGCTCGGCAGCGCGGGGGTATCGCTAGACATCGGGGGTTACCTATGGAGGTGAAAGGGGTGAATAAGCCCTAAAATCAATCAGCTATGGTTTCAAGGGGGCGCGGATCATAGCACCCTAAGCTAACTTTAACTAGTGGATTCAATGATAAAAGTATAGAACAATTTTATCATGTAGCGTTTACCGGTAAAGGGAAAGAGGCTATTGATCCAGATGACCGGTTGCTATCAGTGCAGCAGCAGCCATAAACATGCCACCGAATATCCTGGTAAAAACAGTCCAAAAAGTAGGTATAGCTGAATAGTTACCTTTGTTTTTTATATAGGGAGTTTGGTAGAGTCGGCGATGTTGTCGGTAGATTGCGACAGCAGAATAACTATGGACGCGCTGAATGAGTCTGATCACAGCACCAAGATGTGTGACCACGATTTGTTTGGCACTTTCTTAACTATGGCCGGTGACTTATGACTCGACTC
>JBEVXV010000933.1:0-4122 GCA_040505915.1 Sedimenticola sp.
ATTACTTTTGGGGTTGGAGCTAAGTGACTCTGGTGTGGAATGGACCTGGCACCAGGTCAGGATATTCTAATTTCAGGGCTGAATATATTTTCTGTAAATATTCAGTTCTGATTTTGGGAATTTCCCTCATTATAGACAGGTTAAATACGGGATAGACCTGTTGACCCGGCCTTAAATGACCGTAGCTGTTGATAGGCCGTTAAATACAAATAATCAATCAATCAATCATTTCTGGAATTTTATGGGTTAATTAGCATTTATTATGAAGATGCGAGACTATTAGCTAGTAAAATTAAAATATTTCTACCACCAGATGATCTTATTGCTCCTATCACCATAGCAACGGTTGCATTGTTTCTATTTCAGGACCCAGGAAGACATGGAAACAACCCTGGAGATAGGGCCCACCTAAGACCCGGAAGTTCGCAAATCCTGTGCCATCCGGAGAGAGGGCCCACTGTGTAATCATGTGCCATCGGTTGCTAGGGTCCATCATGTGACCTGTGTGCATAGCAACCCATGTGACGTTAACTACCATGTGACTGCCAGTCAACCAATCAAGACAACTGTGATATAGATAGGAATGTGAATTGCCACAGAGTGCGGCAGTGTGGCTGTATTATACGTTGGTGACTCAAATGTGTGGCGACAGTACATACTATGTAACTGTGACCAAACTAAATATGCAAAATATTTGGTTGTTTTGCCCAAGAGTGGTCGAGGGGTTATGGTGGTTGATAGTTTAATCCCCTTCACGAAGGTATATCATCTCACACCCAACCAGTTCCATTGCACAGACGTCATTCATTATCATACCTCATATCAGCTCTTAAGTGACACTTAACTCTTTGCATGCTGGGAAAATTAATGGCTATAAATAGTTCAAATATATCAGCAGACGACAATACAGTAATATTGTTTCCTTATTGCTCTCTGAAAACTGAAAATATATCTTGGAATTTAATTAGAATTGCATCGTTACGATGCAATTCTAATGAAATTCCATGACATATTTGGAGGTTATTTTCGCCGCTAGCCTGTAAAGGGTCAAGAGCTGATATGAGGTGTGACAATGAATGGTATCTCTGCAATAATTGCTGGGCCATACAACCATACTTCATCATTTTCATCATGTTCAAAAGTATTTATGAGACGACCAAATACATTTTGTAACTTTCGACCAATAGACATTTAGAGCTGAGGGTGAAATACTGTGAACAATTACGTATTATGTAACTTTAATAATCAACTACAAGCCGCGTATTTGCGTTGCCTTTGTTCTGAATATAAATTACGTTTGTCGTTTCCATACAACCCGAACAATTTGTTGTTGGTGTAAAATGTTAAAGGAAGACTGTCTCGATGTATGCTGAAGCATATGATGGACTTGTAGCATTGTACAATTGTAATAGTATATCGATTCGCTAATGTCGAAAGGCACATTGAGTTTGATGCACGGTATTTATACACATCGGTGATGGTGTGTTGTGAAGGTTTTGTTTGCATTTTGACTGCGTTCCAATGCAGAATAGTAGCATAGTTGGACAACTGGCTCCGAGGTTATAAAATAGAGATGAGCATATTGTCAATTTGTTGACAAAGGCTCAGATCTGAAGTTTCCATTTTGCCCATCACCCTATTTGCGATATGGTACTGGTTCTACCCAGTCGCCCGTCTTAATGATCTTATTATTGATTTGGCGTTATGCTCAAGTCAATCAGCTTCAAACTTGCTGATTGGTTGATCCTGAGCTTGTGCTCATGATCAACCAATCCGCATGCTTGAGTTTTCTGAAAAAGATTTTATAATCTCAAATCCAAACATACATCACAATATCGTCTCTGGTTGAATTTTTGCACAATACTGCCATGTTGTGATTGGAGTTGTGAAGTTTTGTTGAAGGCAAATTGCATTCAGTATTATACATGTTTTAGTTAGAATGTGTGTGATCCATATTGCACACGTCTCATTTTTTATGCAACCCAAACTATACACATGTAGTTTCCGATAGTGGCATATTCAGTTTACTCTGTCCATGTGTATCTGTATGTGTTAATTCTGTTCTTGTCACCTTACATTAAATAGGAAATTGTAAATTTCGCTGTGGATGTTCAGATCTAAATTTACAATATTCTTCATTACCTGTGGCCGAGGTTAAATAAAATACTTTTTTTATCAATCTCAGACTGAAGCAAGCTGATTGGCTAATCCTGAGTATAAACTCAGGATTAGCCAATCAGCATGCTTGAGTCTTAGTCTGAGATTCGAGTAAAGTTTTATAACCCCCGAGCCGTGAATAATGGTCGAGTACTGGTTCAACCCAGTGACCTGCCTAACAACCTCGCTGCTGAGGTTATACACTGACTTTGTACCCTTGTCAGCTGAGGACCTTCTTCAGTCTAAGTCTGGGAATTTGGAGAAAAACAACAAACATTTGTAACCACTGACCCATATTGTGTATACTTGTGTAACCTTATTGTGGATGCTAGTTAGGTAGATATGCTTTTCAATTTATCAGGGGACATGATTGCTAGACCAAATGCTGGTTGGTTTTTACAATTTAATTCATTGATTTTTTTTGGATTTTAAACTTTGACTTGATCCAATTTGGAAAAAATATGTGCATTACATAGAAAAAGCAATATACTTTGTAGCTAATGCAACAAAAAAAAAGCCTGAAAACAAAAATCAAACTAAAAGGTATCTAGTCAGATATAATCTGTGATAAATACAAAATGCCCACACCAATTTCTGTTACACCACCAACCATTGCGTTAAATGTGAAATTGAATTGCTTTTATATGTGAACATATCTGCATGGATAGGCAACAATATTAGATCTGATGTTACTTGATAAATCTCGGTAAAATTTTGCACATTGTTCTTATTCCAAGTGGCATGTATTTGTTTAATAATTTAGGTGTTACAAATAATCTATTTTATCTTTTATTTGTTCATTGTTCATATTGCCAGTATTTTGGTTTCTCATGTGCTTGTAGATAGAACTTGTCATACGTAGTGTGTGCATGTGTGTGTGTATATATACGTGTATATATATGTAGATTTTGTACGAGAAATTAATTTATTTCTGTATATACTGCACAGGACATCCTAATAAATGATGTCAACTGATGCCAAATTTCACTTTTACTCTTTACTACCATTAGCCTATTGGTAGTTTATCCCCAAGCCCCTCCAAAGAGCACAATTGCTCTACATGTACAAAGTACCACATGGCTTCGGTCACTTGTTCCCTCCCTTGGATAGCTGCTGAACACGGGTTTGAATGTATATACTATGAGCTGCATCGCAAGAAAAACCAACAAAGTGGCATATGGGTAAAGTATCGACCCAGATCAGCCTGCGCTGTCATCCTGGTCGACACTCAGCTTTCTTGCTAAATTCTGTTTTATGAATCCTTATTCTATACCTCTATCACACATAGGCGGAAAATGTCAGGTTATATCAGACTGCGTGGGCTGCGCAAGGTCATCCGGGTCGACACTTTACGCATATGCCACTTTGTTGGTTTTCATTTTCCCTACCCAGGAAGTGGGAGGGGAAACGATAGTTTTGACCCAAGCTAGTAGGACCGAGCCGAGAGTAAAAGGCTTGGGTCGGAGGTTGTAAAACTAGACTAAATCAAGTTGATTGGCTAATCCTGAGTATAAACGAAGGATTGGCCAATCAGCATGCTCGAGTTCGTGCCAAGCTGATGTGATCTCCCCTTGTGGAAATCAAACTAGATTCAATTTGCCGACAAAGTGCATCACAAAATGCCAATAGTGATGACAATTGGGACCGTAAGGCAAGCAACAACAAACACAGCGAACGAAACAAGAAACCAGGACGTTGTTTATATGATATTTTACTTCAGCTTTATACATGAATATAAATGTAATTACGGTATTTATAATCATTTCCGACAGTGAACCAGTATATATAAAATCTACCACCAGCCACTGTGTGGGAAAACCCACAGATTGTTGCCCACTCATTCTCCCGAATGCTGATTGGTTGATCCCGAGTACAGTCACCAGTGCCCGAGGTTATAAAACTTTGCTCAAAATCTCAGACTCAAGCATGTTGATTGGTTGATACTGAGCGTATGCTCAGTATCAA
>JBEVXV010000934.1:0-4290 GCA_040505915.1 Sedimenticola sp.
TTCCCGATGTAATTACAAACTAATGCTACATCTGCATCCATCATAGTATCATTTAAGGCAAATATGAAGTACAACGCCGGAGTCGAAAACTGGAAGATACTTATGATCAGGGGTCGCATAAAAAAATCGAAATTTATTTTTAGCATCAGCACTTCGAGCAATACAAATACCAAATTACCAAGTCATACTGAGCTTCAAATGTTTTACTTCTTACATAAAACGTGGCATGCAGAGACACGGACTAGCGTACGTGCGAAAGGGCGTAATGGTGTCACCCGTGACGAAAACACACTTATTGTTTGCCCTACATTCTCAACCAATGGAAACACTGCATTCCGTCCGAATTAATCGCATATTCTGGATAGTCTGAAATATCTATTTAATCATTGAATGTTCCAATAAGTTTGTCCCATATTTGGACACGACGCCCGCCCAACCATTCATAAACATGTGTACTGTCAATATCGATGTTTAGAAGTATTATCAGAGCTCCAGTTAATGTGTGTATTTTGACTAACTCCACCGGGTACTTTTCTCAACAAAACAATGCATGTTGGGATTGCGTTAGAATCCTCTCATCGACATTTCTAAAGCACTCCCGACATGACATTTTCGGTGAAGAAATGAAAAAGATATTCATTTCCTTTATCTAATTACACACCTTAACTGGATCTCTGATTACATGTACAGTACACTGGCACAGTTGAGCTCATGCGAGCTCAGGCTAGAGTCACTTTGTATATACATAACCTTTAATAACACCATATGTGACCAGCGTATACCCCAGACCAGCCTGCACATCTGTGCAGTCTGATCATGGGGCTACATGTGTGATGTTCGTTATTCGGACATCGGGGTAGCATCATTAGTATGTACTTGTATAAGTAATTCGATGATAAGCTGTCTGTTTTCACACGGGCTCGTGCTAGGGTGTGGCGTGCAAAGCAATACGTACGTTATATGTCATTTATTGAACTTTTAGTAAACTCGGTCGCTCGGAATTAATTTAGTTTGTAATTACTAAAAGTGCAATAAATAAACTATAACTATTACATATGTTTCTAAACTAGAAAATGTGTTCATATAACACGGATGCCCCACCTACCGCTTTGATAGTAACAGAGGCAAACTTACGGATTCTTCTTTACAAACATGAGTGACGGACGGACGGGACAGACGGGACGGACGGACAATGGTAACACTATATGCCCCCCTCCACTATCGTGGTGGGGAATAAAAAGATATGACATAATTATATATTATACGCTGGTTGAGACATATATACTGGGACATAATAACTATGACCGTGTTTTATTCAAGCACGAACAGAACCACAATATGAATATATTCCTGTATGTGATATCATACTGAAAGTATTAGGCTATGTGTCTATCTACATGTATGTGTTTAGCCTACATACACCTAGTTCTCATTGTTACTTTTTTGGCGCATTTTCTCAACTTGGCAACGCAGACTAGCAATTGAATCTACCGAGTTGGTACGCGGCATTCGCTTAGGCCTCTTTGTAGTATTTGCTTTCAGTAGTTTTTTCTTCTCTCTTTCCACTTTCCTCTCTTCCTTGGCAATCGCGTCTGTAATTTTCTTCTCCTCTGTTCTTTTTTTATGCTCATATGCTTGATCTGCAGTAATGACAAAATACTGCGTTTCAGGCCTGGCGCGCTTTTTCACGTTTTTAGGTGGCACTGTTGGTAATTTAAATGGCGAAAACTCTGGGTAAGCGTCGTCTATATATGTAGGCGTCATTTCAGTTGCTGTAATTTCAAGGCTGCCATCAGAATTCATCATGAGTGGCAGTTCGCTGACACTTTCGTCTGTATCGTTATGTAGAGGCAGGGAAAGTACAATGGTATTGACATTTACCTCATTTGTCTCTGAAAGTTCTGTGAATGTTAAAACTTGTTCAGTCGTAACGTCGGAGTCCGGAACAGCTGTAGGCAGAGGTTCGTTCACAACAGAAACTGTCTGATCCAACTCGGGTTGGTCTATTGGATCAGTTGGTGGGTCATTATATAATGCTGATGGGGAATATGCTTCACTACTAGGAATCGCATCCATATTCAATGGGTGAATTCCAGTCGCCGAAAACCCATTTGCTACCGTTTTCCTGCCATTGGCCGTCTCCCATGATCTCGCAAAGAGTCTGAAAAATTGAGACTTGGAAACGGGAACACCTGTCATTTGAACAAAGGCGTCAACTTCTTTGTTCCAAGCGCTTTTCAGAGGTTTGAAGAATGTCCTATCAAGAGGCTGGGTCCAGTTGCTGGTATGACTCGGTAACTCTATTATAATAATGTTTTCGGATCTTGCCAGTTCGATAAATTCGATATTATTATGGGAGCCATGACCATCACAAATCAAAAGCTGTGGTCTACTTTCTCCGATTGATGGGATGAATGTAGATTCGAACCACAGTCGGCCGATCCCGTCCTTTGTCCATCCGGAGTCGGATACAGAGATGTTGGCGTTGTTTATTGAAGAGCTTCTCAATGACGCAGTATCATATATAGAAAGGCTCCGTTTGGTTTTTCCTGGCACAACGAAATGGGGTGGAATCATATCACCATTTGCATTACCACACGCGATGACCGTAATCATGTCACGAGTGCCAGATGTTTTCGCATGAACCGCTTTACTTCCTTTTGCTGCAATTACTTTGCCGGGTTTATGGGATAGGGAAATACCCGTTTCATCCATGTTCCATATGTGTGTATTTTCCAGTTTATTTTGGGCCAACACAGATCCTAATGCATTGAAATATTTTGTAACTCGCTCACGGGTCATGCCTATATGACGACTTGAGCTAGTCGCCTCGGGCGTTCGTAGTGACACGTCATTTTGCCGTCCTTTAAATCTCCGCCACCACATCTCCGATGGTTTGCCGGTTTTGAATGTAACGCCTCTGGATTTCGCCAGCTCACCAGCAGCTCTCAGGAAATTTGGCTTGGAAAAGCCAATACCTAACTCGGCCCTTGATTTTGCAGTTTTGGCAAGGAAAACTTCGTCCTCTTTTGTGAACTTCGCCGATCCTCCCCAAACACCATCTTCTGCAACTCTGCCAGTTACACGATCATTTAAGGATGATTTAGGAACAGCGTATTTCTGTGCTGCTTTTCGTATGGATAATCCACATTTCACGTCGTGCACTGCGGCGGACATTGCTTCGGGCAGCCATTGATGGTAGCTTCTTTTATGGCTTCTTTTGCAGCGCAGCATCTGTGGCGTAGAAACATTTGAATTTGTGAAAGTTTGTCGGCTACTGAACAATGGTTCTCGACACGAAAACTAATGGGCTTATTGAGTTTGTACAAAGTGCAGTCCCTGACCAGTCGGCGCATACGCGCAGTCAGATCATGGACTACACGTTTCGCAAATGTGTTTTCACTCTACCCCTGCAGACTGTAACGTGATTCCAGACGCGTAGATTTGTATCAATGTAGATCTAGATGAGTGTGCTAGCGGGTCATGAAATACACTGGTAAAAAAGCAATACGTCCAATATGTGGAATTACAGGAAAATTTATAAATCAAATCGTCATTTTGGTTCCGGCTGAAATGGGTCATTACGAGTTTACGACCAGTTTCCAGCCCGGTAATAGACGAGCCTGCATTCAAGGGGAGTCTGCGCTGTTTGATATTCAATCCGTGGAGAAAGGACACCAGCAAAACAATTCGAATCATAGCTTAATTGAGTGTACACAACTAGTTATATGCCCATTAATACTATTTGATATGGAGTCGGACAGTGCGTCCGACTCCATATCAATTACGAAAAATCACTGTCCGACTTCATATCAAATCCACGTGTCACTTTCAAAACAAAATCTTATAAACTACTAAATGTCTATTACATGAAAATTTGATAAATATGATTGAGAAATGTAAATTGTAATATAAACTATGTACAAAATACCAACTGTTCCATGATTTAAAACGTACTGCATCGTGTAAACATTTGGTTAACAGCAAACAATTCATCAATATTTACCCTGATTTTCTCTTTTTGAAACTTCCCGCTCTGGAACTTTATAAAAAGACCGGATGTAAACATTGAGTGAAGGGAGAGTACTCCAATCGTAGAATAAACATCGGGCAATACATAGTTACCGTTCTTGAAGTTATATGACGCACATATAATGTTTTATAGCGAATAAGCGTAGTCGTCCGACTCGCGATCGTGTCCGACTCCAGATCAGTTTACCCTAATGTCAGGAAGACATAATCTTTACACCAATAAGTAGGTCAGCTCTTCTCACATCGAAAACAGTAAAA